>JALYQB010000716.1 GCA_030856045.1 Actinomycetota bacterium | reverse complement strand
GGGACCGTCACGGCGGCGCCGTCACGCCCCGGCGGGGCTGACGGTGACGCGCTCGATGACGACGTCGTTCACCGGCCGGTCCCCGGGCCCGGTGGAGGTGCGCGCGACCGCGTCCACCACGGTGCGGGAGTCCTGGTCGGCGACCTCGCCGAAGATCGTGTGCTTGAAGTTCAGATGCGTGGTGGGCCCGACCGTGATGAAGAACTGGGAGCCGTTGGTGTTGGGACCCGCATTGGCCATCGCCAGCAGGTAGGGCTTGTTGAACTGGAGCTCGGGGTGTGTCTCGTCGCCGAACTTGTACCCCGGCCCGCCGCGGCCCGTGCCCGTCGGATCGCCGCCCTGGATCATGAAACCCTCGATGACGCGGTGGAAGATCGACCCGTCGTAGAACGGGCCCGAGCGCTCACCCTTCGCGTTGGGCTCGGAGTAGTCGCGGGTGCCCTCTGCGAGGCCGACGAAGTTGGCCACCGTCTTCGGGGCGTGGTTCGGGAAGAGGGTGACCCGGATGTCGCCCTGGTTGGTGTGCAGGGTCACCTGGGTGTCGTTAGCGTTGCTCTCTGTCACGCGCTCATCGTGCCATCCGCAGCGGGATCGCGTCGGAGCGGGCAGGATGGGCGGACACAGCACACGTTCCGCGACGCACCAGGAGATGAGAGACGTGAAGACCGTCGCCAAGGCTGGGGGGACCGCGGGTGCCGCGGTCGGGACCAGCGTGAAGACCGTGCGCGAGGGTGCGCAGCGTGCGCGCAAGCAGCTATCCGACCAGGTGCCCGACCAGGCTTCGGTGCGGAAGAGCTCCCGCCGCGCGCGCAAGCGGGCGGAGAAGCGGCTCGTCGCCGGCCGGAAGCAGGTGAAGAAGCAGGTCGCCGCCCGCAAGGGGCAGGCGCTGCTGGCCGACCGCGCGGGCGACGTCCAGGATCGCTGGGAGACTGCGCAGGACATCCTCGCCGAACGCGTCCACGACGTCCGCCGCGACCTCGCGGGCCGCATCGATCCCGCCCCGACGCGCCGCCGCCGCTGGCCGCTGCTGCTGTTGCTCGTCGTCGTCAGCGGGGTGGCCACCGCGGCCGCGCTCGCCCGTCGCCCGCAGCTCGTCGAACCGGTCGAGTTCGGCCTGGGCAACACCGCGACGCGGCCACGCCCGGTCGGCCTGGGCACCGGCGCACCCGAGGGGAACGGTGCCGTGAACGCCGAGCACCCGTCTGCCACGACCGACTAGGGCCGACGACCGAAGGGGTTACAGCCCCAGGTTCGCGATCACCTGCTCGGCGATCCGCCGGGCGTTGATCGTTTGTGCCTGATTGGTCGTCACCACCACCGCGGTCCCCTCCTTCGCGACCGCGTACACCGCCCCCGACCCGGTGGGCTCCGACCCGCCGGACCACCCGCCGGGCAGCTCCGCCGGGTCGGAGGTGGCCACCGGCGCCGCCGCGTCCACCACCGCGACGGCCGCGTCCGGCGAGCCCTCGACGATCCACGTCCGCAGCTGTTCGTTCCCGTCGCCGCGCTCGAAGAAGCACGCGGGGTAGGGCTGGTCCAGCGAGATGCGCACGGCGGCGACGAGCTGGCCGTTGACGTCTTCGACCACCGACTCGGCCAGGTAGGGGCAAGGCCCGTCCGTGGCGGGCTCGGGAGGCAGCACGGGAGCCGCGGGCGTGACGGGACCCGGCGCCGTCTCCGGCCGGGTCTGCGGTGCGTCGACCGGCGTCCCGCACGCGGCGACCGCACTCACGGCGACCGCGCTCAGGGCCGGCGCGAGAACGGTCAGGAAGCGCGGTGGGGCCATGGTCCGCGAGTCAACCACGCGCGCGGCGCACGCAGCTTCCGGAGCACGCACTCATCACGTCCGGGGAGCCTTCAACATTTCTCCGTATCCGCGACGTCCTACGCGTCGTTGAGCCGGTACCTGGGTGCGTGAAGATCGACAATCAGACGAAGCCGTCGGGTTTCGCACCAGGTGCTGAGGGTTCGGTTGCGGCGCGCCATGAGGCGTTGACCGCCTTCGCGCCACCACAGGTTCCGAACGAGGAGGAGCACGGGAACATGACGTCAGCCACGACCAAGCGGCACCGCTTGGCTCTCATGGCCGCCGGCACGGCAGCTGCGATGGTGCTGCTGCCTGCTACGGCGTCCGCACAACCGGAGAACCCACTCGATCCCGTGACCAATGCCGTCACCGAAGTGGCGGGCTCCGTCTCGGGACAGAGCCCCGGGCAGACCCCGGTCGCGCCCGGCGCGCTGCCGGACGTGGCCGGCCAGGGTCTCATCCCCAACAACCCGATCCCGCTCCTGGACGAAGGGGACAAGACCGAGGATCGGGACTCCCCCGGTCACGAGACCGACGACCCGGTCTTCCCGGACCACGCCGCCGGTGACGTCGCCAACGTCGACGTCGGCGAGGAGGACAACAACCCGTCCGAGATCGCGGACGTCACCGAGTACGACGCCACGATCGGCGACGACGCCAGCACCGACGGCGACGCCACGGTCCTGGCCCTGTTCGGCGACGAGATCTTCGGGTCGCACGCCGACTCGCAGACCGGCCCGCCCGAGGAGAGCGAGAACATCACCGAGGCGCTCTGCGAGGGCACCAACGGAGGGCTCTGCCTGAGCCTGCTGTACTCGGACGCCTACGCGTCGGAGACCGACGCACTGTCGCTGGCCGGCGGTCGCGCCGGCGTCGCGGCCCTGTGCCTCGGCGGCAGCAACGGTGAGATCACCACCTCCGACGAGTGCGACGGCCCGATCCTGCTCGGTGCGGCCGAGGGCATCGGCGTCGCAGAGCGCAACGCCGACGGCAACACCACTGACGCGTCGAAGAACGAGGCGGTCAACCTGTGCCTCGGCGGCACCAACGTCGGGACCTTCTGCGACGGGTTCGGCGTCTCGGCGCTGAACGGCGTGTCGGCTTCCCAGGCGAACGACGAGGCGGCGACGACCGAGAGCGGCTCCTACGTCCTCGGCTTCGACTCCGGCGGCAACGAGGTGTTCCGGGCGGACGACCCGGCCAGCCTGGCGATTCCCCCGGACTGCGGTGGCCTGAACGACGAAGGTGCCGCGCTGCTGTGCCTGTTCGTCAACCAGGGCGAGGAGTTCGTCTTCGGTGCCGGCCAGGCTGCCGGTGTCGACTTCGAGCGTGGCGCAGCCAGCGCCGTCGAGGCCCTGCATCTGGATGTCCTGCGCAACACCCCGCTGGCGATCCTCGCCGAGCTGGGCAAGGCGGAGAGCATCGCCCGTGACTTCGACTGCGACAAGGAGAACCCGGACGGCCCCTGCCCAGGCGGGGAGAAGCCCCCGGGCGGCGACAAGCCGGAGTGCTCGGACGGCATCGACAACGACGGTGACGGCGACATCGACTTCCCTGCCGACAAGGACTGCGAGTCGCCCAAGGACGACTCGGAGGCCGGCGACGACGGCGGCAAGGACGACGGTGACAAGGGCGACGGTGACAAGGATGACGACCTGGCCTTCACCGGTGTGGACATCGCACCGATGCTGGCCGCAGCCCTGGCCTTGCTCGGCCTGGGTGCCCTGACCGTGGCGGCCACGCGCCGTCGGGCGGGCAAGCACACTGTTTGATCGCACCACACCAACGGGGGCCGGCGAGCGATCGCCGGCCCCCGTTGGCTGTCCGCCGTCTCTCCAGAGCTAGGATCTGCGCTCCGATGACTACCAAGCCTGCACAGAGCTCAACTCAGAAGACGAGTCTCGCCGCGCGGTTGCGCGAGCGGAAGGTCGCAACCCTTATCGGTGTGGTCGCCCTCGTGGCGGCGATCGCCGTCGGCGTCACCGTCCTGCTGGTCGACGAGTCGCCTACCGCCGACGGCCCGGCCACGATCCTGAACGAGACCGGTGGCTACAGCCTCGTGGCTCCGCAGGGCTGGGAGGTGGCGGAGCAGGACCGCACCACCACCGTCACCAGCCCGAACGGTGACGCAGTCCTCACCGCGGGCCGCGGTGAGGTCGGCACGCTCGAGGACGCCGCCGCGGTGTTCTTCCAGAAGGTGGCGCGCAACTACACCGACTTCTCGCCCATCGGCGTCCAGGGGCAGCGGATCGGGTCCCGCCCCGCGCTCGTGTGGGCAGGCAAGGGCACCAACGCCAACGACGTCGGGGTCCGCTTCCTCGCCATCACCATCGAGGACCGGCCGCGGAACTACGCGATCACCTACTTCACCGCCGACGGGTCCGAGACCCGGACCCTGCTGCCGCAGGTGAACTCGGTGGTGGACAGCTTCCGTCCGCTGCCCTGACACGGGCATCATGGCGGGATGGACGCGTTGCCGCGCGCGGAGGTGGTCTCATGGCACGGGCGATCTGGACCGGCGCGATCAACTTCGGGCTGGTGACGATCCCGGTCGGGCTGTACAGCGCCACCGAGGATCACACGGTGCATTTCCACCAGCTCGAGCGTGGGACGTCGGACCGCATCCGCTACCGGCGGGTGAACGAGCGCACCGGCGACGAGGTGGACTACTCCGACATCGTCAAGGCGCGCGACGTCGGCGGTGGGGAGTACGTGGTGGTCGAACAGCAGGAGCTCGCCGACATCGCGCCCGGCCGGTCGCGCAGCATCGACATCACGACGTTCGTCGACCTCGACGAGGTCGACCCGATCTTCTTCCAGAAGACGTACTGGCTCGCGCCTGCCGGGGAGCAGTACGGTCGCGCGTACGGCCTGCTGCGCCAGGCGCTCGCGAAGTCGAACCGCGCCGGCATCGCCACGTTCGTCATGCGCGGCAGGGAGTACCTCACGGCGATCCGCGCCGACGAGAAGCTGCTCGCGCTTGAGACCCTGTTCTTCGCCGACGAGATCCGCGACCCGGCCACGCAGTTGGCGTCGCTGCCCGACAGCGGGCCCAGCCGGGGCAAGGAGCTCGACATGGCGACGACGCTGATCGAGTCGATGAGCGGGCCATGGGAGCCCGAGGGGTACCGCGACACCTACACCGAGCGCGTCGAACAGCTCGTCGCCGACAAGCAGGCGGGACGGGAGACCGTGACCGCGGCGGAACCGCGCAGCGCGACGGAGGTCGACGACCTGCTCGACGCGCTGCGGCACAGCGTGGAGTCAGCCCGCACGGGCCGGAAGTCCGGCGGGAAGCCGGACCGGGAGGACGCGGATCCGGACCTGTCGACGCTCAGCAAGAAGGAGCTCCAGGCGATCGCCAGAGATCTCGACGTGCCGGGTCGGTCGACCATGACCCGGGCAGAGCTGGCGGACGCGGTCGCGAAGGCAGGCCGGTCGTCCGGATCACGCCGCGCGGGGTGACTGCGGCGGGTGACTGTGGGTAGCGCCGTCAGGAGGTGGGCTGTGCAACTTTCGTTGATGACGAATCCGGCATCAAAGTGTGCGTGTGATGACGATTTCGTCATCAGCGCTGACTATCCACCCACCCCCGAGGCGGGCGCTGGCACCACCCCAGACGGCTACCTCGGGTACGAGACACGCGCGTAACGCGACCCGCCTCGAGTTCATCGGCCCGAAACACGCTGGTCTGATTGTCGTAACAGTCGCTCTCGACCCTTCTCGCGCGCACCTGAACCTGAAACGTGCAGCAGAGGAGACTCGATGGACGTGGACACCGGTGGCACCGCCTGGGTGCTGACCAGTGCTGCCCTGGTATTGCTGATGACGCCTGGCCTGGCGTTCTTCTACGGGGGCATGGTCCGAGCCAAGAGCGTGCTCAACATGATCATGATGAGCCTGGGCAGCATCGGAGTGGTCGGGGTGCTGTGGGTGCTCTACGGCTACTCGGTCGCCTTCGGCAACGACGTCGGTGCAGGCCTGCTGGGCAGTCCCGGCGAGTACCTTGGTCTGGAAGCCCTGCTGGGTGGCCCGGACGATCCCGCCGCGCTTCCCGGCCTCGCGTTCGTCGCGTTCCAGGCGATGTTCGCGATCCTCACGGTGGCGCTGGTCTCCGGGGCGATCGCCGACCGGACCCGCTTCGGGCCCTGGCTGCTGTTCGCCGGGCTCTGGGCGACCCTGGTCTACTTCCCGGTGGCGCACTGGGTCTTCGCGTTCGACAGCGACGACGGCAGCGTGTCGGGTGGCTGGATCGCCAACGACCTCGCTGCGCTGGACTTCGCGGGCGGCACCGCCGTGCACATCAACGCCGGTGCCGCGGCGCTCGCGTTGGTGCTGGTGTTGGGCAGGCGGCGCGGCTGGCCGGGCGTCGCGATGGGCCCGCACAACCTGCCGTTCGTGGTGCTGGGCGCCGGGTTGCTGTGGTTCGGGTGGTTCGGCTTCAACGCCGGATCGGCGATGGCCGCGGACAACCTCGCCGCCACCGCGTTCGTGAACACCCTGGCCGCCCCCTGCGCCGCGATGCTCGGCTGGCTGCTGGTCGAGCGGATCGCGTACGGAAAACCGACCACCCTGGGAGCCGCAACGGGCATCGTGGCAGGGCTTGTCGCGATCACCCCGGCCTGCGGCTCGGTGACACCGCTGGGTGCGCTGGTCATCGGCGCGACCGCGGGCGTCGCGTGCGCGTTGGCCGTGGGCCTGAAGTTCCGGTTCGGCCTGGACGACTCGCTCGACGTGGTCGGCATCCATCTCGTCGGCGGTCTCATCGGGACACTGCTGGTCGGACTGTTCGCCACCGAGACGGTCACCGGCGACCCGGCCGCGGAAGGTCTCTTCTACGGGGGTGGCCTGTCCCAGCTGGGTGCCCAGGCACTCGCAGCGGTGGCGGTGCTGGTCTACTCCTTCGTGCTCACGTTGCTCATCGCGTTGCTGGTGAAGGCCCTCGTCGGCTTCCGCGCCGACCGGGAAGGCGAGGCGATCGGCCTCGATGAGACCGAGCACGCGGAAAGCGCCTACGAGTTCACGGTGCTGCGGGACGGGATGCCGTCGAGCCGCGCTACAGCTGATGCAGGCCGGTGAGCACCCGCTCCATCAGCGCTAGGTCGGGCTGACCGTCGGCCGCGCCGGCCGTCGCGTGCACCGTGACGATGCCCAGCGCGGCCATGTCGCCCAGGAGTACCCGCGCCACGCCGAGCGGGATGGACAGCAGCGCGGCGACCTCGGCCACCGACCGTGGTTGCCCGCACAGGTCGGCGACGACCCGGTGCTCGAACTTCGACGACTCGGCGGCGAGGCGGATGCCGCGCTCCGACGTCGAGAGCAGCGCCTCCATCGCCAGGTCGTACCTGGTGCGGGTGCGCCCCGCCGTCCAGGTGTAGGGCCGGACGCGCGAGGAGACGGTGTCGGCCTCGCCCTCGCCGACCCGGCCGTCGCCCGCAGCCGGACCGGGAGCCGGTGAGTATGGTGCTGCGGCGGGCGTGCTGACCCGCTGGAGTGCT
This sequence comes from Actinomycetota bacterium, assembly GCA_030856045.1. GTDB lineage: Bacteria > Actinomycetota > Actinomycetes > Mycobacteriales > Pseudonocardiaceae > JALYQB01. The sequence goes on along the minus strand of JALYQB010000716.1, from coordinate 6,351 downwards.
ATCAGCACGGGTGGCTCCGGGGGTTCCGGGCCGGCGTCGGCGGACTGGAACCCCGCCCCGGTATTGCCGACCCGCGGCTCCCCCCGGCCACCCGCCGACGGCCCGAAGCGTGCACCGGTACGGCCGACCCGCGGCTGGTTGCCTCGGCGGTCACCGGACGCACTCCCGTCATCGGTTACGGCCATTGCGCCATCACCATGTAATCCTCCAACCCGGACCCTTATACGGGATCCGGCGCCCTCACTCAGGATGGACGCTGCATTCTGGCACGGGGAATCTCTCGGACATGTCCACTGTGTAAACGATGCGTAAGGCGGCCGCAAGCGCACCTGAGCTCATGGCGCTCGCTCGGTGACCGTTCCGGTCAACCTACTCGCGCGGTCGCGCAGCTGCCGGGCGCGCTCGTCGACCACGCGCTCGTGCTCACGCAGCTCGCGATCCTGCGCGGCGAACTCGTCAGCCTCCGACCCGGACGTCCCCTCGGACCGCTCGTGCTCGACGTCCCGGTGGCGCCTGATGTCAGCGTGTAACTCCGCCAGGCGTTCGAGTCCGGACTCGATGCTGTCGAGCTCGCGCTGCAGCCGCCGCGGTGGGGCACCGGACGGGTCGGAGCCCAACCGGGCCTCGGTACGGCGCAGGTCCCGGTCGGCCCGGCGCAGCTCGCGCTCCAGCCGGGCCTCGACCTGGCGGGCCAGACCGAACTCCTGCCGGCGCACCAGCCGGTCGACCTGGCCGGTGACCACTGGAGACGTGGTGAGCACATAGATCCCAGCGACCATGGCCGCGATGCCGAGAGCGCTGAACGTGATGCCGACCGGGTGCAGGGACATCGACCCGCCCAGCAGCCAGGTGGCCAGCGCGATCCCGCCGAGCAGCTCCGTGGTGACGACGGCAGGATAGGACGCGGGTAGGGGTGCGGCCCCGTACGCGCTCTGCTCGAGCACCATCGCGAGCAGTGCCATCGTGACGACGGCGTAGGCCTGCCAGCTCGAGAAGAGCGCGACGATCCCCGGCCCGGTGATCAGTCCGACGGCGGTGTGCACGAGCGACGCCTGCAGGGCGAAGAGCGAGCCCGCGGCGAGCCCGAGCACGACCGCCTTGCGGACGGGGCGCGCCTGCCTCGCGAGGGCGGCCAGCGCGAGGGCGACCACGACGATGGGGCCGCCGAAGAGGACCCACGCCAGGCCGGACACCTCGTCCACGACGCCCTCGCTCGGCCGCGCGGCGACGAGGAAACCGGTCAGCCCGACGCCGACCGCGAGTGCGCCCGCACCGTCCCGAACCGAGATCCGGTGCCGGCCCCATGCGGCGGATACGGTCAGGGCGACCAGCAGCCGCAGGATGTACACGGCTTCCACCACCGCCACACTGCCCGCCCCGAGCGCCGTCGCGAAGACGACATTGCCGACGGACGTGCAGCCGACGCCGGCGAGCCACCGCGGCTGCCGGACGAGCCAGCCCAGCAGTCGCGGGGACAGGCTGTACTCCGGCGGCGCCTGCGCAGCGGCACGTTGCTCGATGGCGGTACCGGTGCCCACGAGGAGCGCCGCGAGAACGGCCAGGGCGTAGACCACTGACGACCTCCCTGCTCCCGTCCGTGGGCGTCAGGCGTAAGCCTGCACCCACCGGGCCGCCGCCTTGCGCTGATGGGCGCCGTTGGCGTCGAGCATGGGCGCGTGCTGGCATGTCAGCATGACGGACGTCGGAACGCGGCTGCTGGAGATGGGGTTCGGTCGTCCCAGCGGTCCGCTGGGTCGGCTCGGCGGCTGGTTGATGGCGCGCGGCAATGCCGATACCGAACGGCGCATGGTCGACGTCGCCGACCTCAGTTAGCAGGACGTGGTGCTCGTCCTGGGCCCCGGCCCCGGGATCGGCCTGGCGGCCGCCGGCGCGCGATCCGCACACGTGATCGGAATCGACCCGTCGGAGGTAATGCTTGCCGCCTGCCGCCGACGGTGCGCGGATCTCATCGAGCAAGGCCGCGTGCGGCTGATACGGGGCGTGGCGGAGCAGACCGGCCAGCCTGCGGGTTCGGTGGACGTCGTGCTCGCCGTGAACAACGTTCACATCTGGGGCGACCGGCGTGCTGCGTTCAGCGAACTGCACCGGGTGCTGGGTCCGGATGGGCGGCTGGTGCTCTCGGCGCACGAGAAGTGGCTACCCGGCGGGTTGGGTGCGCTGGCCGCCGATGTCGAGAGAGCCGGATTCGAGAAGATCGAGACCTGGACGTGGGAGCCGCCCGGCCGAGGCGCGACCACCGCCGCACAGCTACGCGCACGTCGCGCCGCCACCCGCACGCTGGTCGGCTTGCGGGACACGCCCGAGTCCGGGTGACTCATGAGGGTGGCGCTCATTGCCTGGCAGCAGCGCAGCGGCGCACGATGGTCCCCGATCTGCAGGAGGAATGACGATGCCGGATGTACAGCCGACAGGGCACGGGCCGATGCCGGGCACCCCGCCGAAGCTCGACCACGAGCAGTTGGTCGCCGCCGAGCGGGAAACGCTGTCCGCGTCCCGCCGTCGATACAGCCTGCCCGCTCGCGCACTGTTCCTCGCCCTCGACATGGTGTACGGGAAGGATCGCACGCTGAGCAAGTTCAAGGTCCTCGAAATAGTGGCCCGGGTGCCGTACCAGACCTGGGAGCAGGTCGCCTACATCGCGGTCACCCACGTGCACGATCGGCTCGGCATGGCTCGACGGATCCATCAGCGCGTGACCAAAGCCCGCGCCCAGCAGGACAACGAGCAGCTCCACCTGCTCATCCTCGAAGAGCTCATCTCCAGGTCGGACATCAACGAGAGCCGGATCAAGTTCTACTGGATCCCGCAGGTGCTCGCGTTCAGCTATTACCAACTGTCCTGGCTCCTCTACGTGATCCGCCCGGGCTGGTCCTACCTGCTCAACGCGGATTTCGAGGACCACGCCGAGCACGAGTACATGTCCTTCGTGAACGAGCATCCCGAGTGGGAGGACACTCCCTTCGAGTCCGAGATCGCCACCGACTACGGGGACTTCGACTCGTTGGCCGACCTGTTCCGCCAGATAGGTCACGACGAGCGCGTGCATAAGCAGGAAAGCCTGGACGAGTCCCGTCAACCGCGCTTCGGCTGACGCAGGGTCCGGCCGAGCCTGGATTCTCGGGAACGGCGGCCGCGTTCGCTGCCGGTGGCGGTCACTACGGTCGCGCGGGCGGTGCGGCGGCAGATCAGCGCGCGGCGGTGGTAGGGGTGCGGCCCGCGGCCCGCCCCGGTACCGGAAGGACCGGCACGACGGCCGCGCGCGGCAGGCACCGCCGGCAGCCCAGCCGGTCCTTCGCGGCGACCAGGGCCTCGCGCATGCCGCAGTTCGGGCAGGCCATCGGAAGGAAGGAGCGGGTGGGCCGCAACCAGCGCAGTGTCAGTGGGAACTCCCGACGGCCCCGCAGGACGATGCAGGGCAGCCGCAGCGCCGGCACCCACAGCACGTGCAGCCGGAAGGGCCGGATGGTGTATCCGGGCCGGAACTTCTCCTCGACCTCGTCGAGGCGGCGAGACCGCTCAGCGCGGGTCGCCGCCACCTTCGCCTCCAGCATCGCCAGCTTCTCCGGTGCTGCGGACCGTCGGCGGCGGTCCAAGGTGGTGAGCGCGGCGTCGTAATAGTCCCGCGTGCGGGCGACCTCTCCGGCGCGGGCGGCCGCTGCGTCGCCCGCCAGGACCACCTGGCGACCCTCCGCGATGTCGGCGAGTCGCTCGTGGGCGGCGGCCAGGGCAGCGGTGAGTCCCTCCGGCGCGTTCGCGGGTGACGTCTGATCATCCCGTGGGCACCGGGCCAGCAGGGTGGTGGTGTCGGTGGGCAGGCTGAGCCGGCCGGGCAGCTCGACCCATGTCTCGGCGCGCTCCTGGAACCGCTCGTCCAGCCCCACCGTGTAGCTGACCTGCGCACCCACCCGTAGCACCGGCACCCGTTCCCGGGCGGGGATTCCAGCCGGGTCGATCCGGCCATGATCCACGGGAAACGCCTCGCGGGCGCGGGCGAGCAGGCTCGCGGCGTCCAGAACCGTCGCCGCCGGTGCGGCGAGGCTCACGTGGCCGGCGTCGCCGCGGCGCAGCACGTCCTCGGTTGCGCGGTCCAGCGCGGGGTGGCCCGAGGCGAGCAGCACCCCGCCCTCGTCGCGGGCCACCTCCGGGTCGGCGGTGACCACCACCGCCTCCGGCAGCTCCAGGCTGTCCTGCAGCGCAGTGGGCAGCACGACGAGGTTCGCGTCCGGGGCGGACTCGTGCAGCGCACCCTCGCGCTCCGCCCAGCGCAGCCAGAAGTCCACCGCGGCGGTCACGCCGGGTCTCCCACCAGGGCGTCGGTGGCTTCCCGGCTGGCGAGGTAACCACGTCTGGCGTCGACGAGTGCGTCACCGAGCTCGGCGAGCCGGGCGGTGAAGTCCCCGTCGTCGGCGGCGTCCACGAAGCTGGTGAACACCCTTGCCTCCAGATCGAGATCGTCCTCGATCCGGCCGAGGATCATGTCCAGCTCGCCGATGACCAGCTCGAACAGGTTGATCTTCGTTTCGAGCACGTGCAGGAGGTGGTCGTCGATCGTGTTCGCCGTGACCAGGTTGGTGAGTTCCACGTCGTGCTGCTGGCCGATGCGGTGCAGCCTGCCGAGCCGCTGCTCGATCTGCATCGGGTTCCAGGGCAGGTCGTAGTTGACCAGGACGTGGCAGAACTGCAGGTTCCGGCCCTCGCCTGCGGCATCAGTCGTCACCAGCACGTCCCGGTCACCCTCGAAGTCCCGCACGGCCTGGTCCTTCGCCTGCCGTGACAGCCCGCCGTGGTAGACGGCGACGGAAAGACCCGCCCTCTCGGCGGCGGTGGCCAGGTGCTCGACGGTGCGCCGGAACGCGCTGAACACCACCACCTTCTCGCCCCGCTCGGACCGTCGCTGCAGCAGCTCCAGGAGCCTTCGGTCCTTCCCGCTCGGCGCCGAGTCCGCTGCCGCGGCGAGCTCGTGCCACCCCAGCTTGGCGAGGATCGGCGCCAGTGCGACCGGGCTCGAGCCCGCCATCCGGGCGGCGCTGCGCAGCGCGAGCAGCGTGCTCGCCTTCGCATCGCGGGCCTCCTCGCGGATGCGGGCCGCGACCGCGGCGTACAGCGCCGCCTCCTCGACATCCGGGGTGACCCGCACGGTCTCGGCCAGCCGCTGCGGCAGCTGGACGCTGACCTCGCTGCGCCGGTGCCGCACCATCACCTCGCGCATCCTCGCCTGCAGCGCGGGAACGTCGCGCACCGTCCCGGTGGGGTCGGGCCCGGCCCCACCGTGCCTGCGGCGGAACTCCTGGGGAGTGCCGAGCAACCCGGGCGCGACCAGGCTCACCAGCTCGAACAGGTCGTCCAGGCGGTTCTCCACCGGTGTCGCGGTCAGCAGCAGCAGGTAGCGGGACCGCAGCGCCCTGGCGAGACGCCCCGAGGCGTTGCGCGGGTTGCGCACGCGGTGGGCCTCGTCCACGACGACGAGGTCCCAGCGCTCGCCGGTGAGGGCGGCGCGCAGCGGATCGCGCCGGGCGGCGGCCAGTGAGGCCACGACGACGGGCCGATCGGCCGAGCGTTCCCACTCACCGAGGCGAGGAACCACGGACGGCAGCAGGAACTTGCGATCCAGCTCCTCCCGCCACTGGCCGACGAGCCCGGCCGGGGCGATGACCAGCGTCTTGTCGGCCAGCCCGCGCTGCCGAAGCTCCGCGAGCAGCAGCCCCGCCTCGATCGTCTTCCCGAGGCCCACCTCGTCGCCGAGGATCGCCCGCCCCCGCATCCGGCGTATCGCGGTCTGCGCGGCGTTGACCTGGTAGTCGTACGGCGTGAACGGCAACCGGGGCACCGTGACGAAGGTGTCGAAGCCGGGCCGGCTCCACATCGTGACCGCCTCGTCGACCAGCGCCGACCAGTCCTCGTCGACCGCCGAGCGCGTCCGCAGCCGCGCCAGCAGCTCCCCGTAACCACCCGAGCGGAGCAGCTCCGGGTCCACTTCGGGCACCGCGATCTCCGCGAGAGACATGCACTTCCTCCGTCGCCGATGACTGTCGCCGCGCCCCTGCGCGGGAAAGCGTGCGCGGGCGGCCCCACCGTATCGGCGGGCACCGACAACAACGGTGATCCCGCCCGCGTGTCGTGCTCCCGGCGTGACGAGCGATCAGTGCCCGCCGCAGCTGCGCGGCGGTGACCTCGTCCAGGCATCGCTCCAGGCTCCCCTCGGGTGAGCAATTGTCAAGACCTGTGGATCAAGATCTTTATGCTGCGGTGTCGACGGGTTGGCCGTCGGGTCGTTCGACGAGCTTGCCGGCCTCGAAGCGGGCCCCGGCGCGGACGAGCGCGACGAGGTGG
>JALYQB010000715.1 GCA_030856045.1 Actinomycetota bacterium | reverse complement strand
GCCGCGAGGTCACCAGGCAGGCACCTGGCCGGCACCCACGCGCAACCGCACGCCGGGAACCGGCCAAGAACGTCTTCACCTGCACCGATGACACCCCAAGCAAAACGATCTAGCGCTGTAGTACTAGGCCCTTCACAGGCTTGATCGGGTGGGTGGGCTCACGCGGCGTCGGCGGTTGGGGTGGGTGTAACAAGGGGCTCCCGGAAAGCGAAGACGAGTAGTGGAACGTCAAGAGAGTCGTATGGCCGACGATGCGGATGTCTCGGGTAAACGCACGACTACCCGGCGACTGTGCGCCGGTACCTTCCTGGACCGCGAGTTCCGCCAGCGGCTGTTGTGCGACATCTACAACGCCCGGGAGCGTAGGGCCGCCCCATCCTACGGCTTTGATCTTACCCAAGTGATGCGGTACGCCTGGCGAGCGTGGTGGCTAGAACTGGTGCGGGATGCGGTCGTCATCGCGTTGTTCATCGCCGTCGTGTTGAGGGCGCCATTGGCCGCACTCCTCATGATCGGGCTGCTCGCGACCTGGCAGGCGCTACGCGCGTCCTGGCACGTCCTGGTCGAGTGGGTTCGATTGCTGCGCAACTGGGAGTCGTACGACCATGTCCGGGGGCTGCGCTTCCGTGTCAAGCTCGCCGCTTATGGGCTCCTCGGGTCCGCGTTAGTAGTCGGTGGCGCCATGGTCGCGATGCATCTCAATCCGCAGGGATCGCGGCTGCGCGGTGACCTGGTCCAGACCGGAGTCCTGGTCGCGGTGTGGGGCCTGCTGTTCGCAATCGCCGGTATCATCCGACAGTGGCAGCTTGACCGACTGCATCACCCGTCGGCGGTCGAGGGCGGCCTGCGTAGCAGGCGGCTCCGCACGCTTGCCGAGCAACAGGATCACCCCGTCACCATCTACTCGGGATTCCGGCCGTTCGTCGGCAGCGGCCTTGAGGTCCGCCGATGGTCCTTCGCGCAACGGTTAGTGCACAAAAGGGAGATCGGGCGGGACCGGGACGAAGAGTTCCCCCTGCCGCCGTTCACGACCAGTGAGATCGTCAGGGACCTCAAGAGGTCGATCGAAGACCTGGCGTCAACCTCACACAGCGAGACTAAGCTGCCCGGACTGAAGGTGCGCGACCACGTCTTCGTCGAGGGAACCTACGTAAACGAGATCCCGGGAGCGTTATCAGACTCGCCGCCTTCGACAATCCTGGATGACATCGTGGCGAAACCACGCGAGGAAGCACGATACCACATCGCCTGCCAGGTCACGGCGTGGGATGGTGAATCTGGTCACCACGGTCTTCGTGCATGTATCGCTGCAAGGCCGAACCCTGTATATCGAGTTCTCCACCTACGCGCTCACTCCGACGCCGCCGCGGTTCCGCGCGATCGACGAGGTCGGCGGCACCGGCCACAAGGCGGCCCTTCGGATGGCGCTACGGGGCCTGTCGGAACTGCCCGACGTGCTGCACGCTCCTCGTCGGCTGGCGGCGGCGCCGAAGCACCTGGTGAACGCCTACCGTGCACAGTGGGACATCACCGCGGAGATCGGCAAGCGGCGCGACATTGGCGCCCGGATCGGTGCGCGGGAGATCGCCGGCGACGGCATCGATAACGACCTTGATGAGGTCCGGCCGCCGCGCCGGTCGCGCCGAGGTCGCGATGAAACCAGTTACTTTCAGTTCTTGGACGTAGCCCGGCACTCGAAGATCATCGAGCGTCGGCTGCTCGCGGCCGTTGAGGAGTTTCTGAAGAACCGCGGGGTCGACACGTCCGAATTCGCGCAGCGAGCCGAAGCGATTCTCAACAACGGGGTCCTCAACACCGGCTCCGGAACGATCAACGTCAATGACAGCGCGGTCGGATACAATCCCAGCGTCGGCGGCGAGGTGCCTGCCGGGTGATCTGACATCGAGAAGGGAACGCGCACATGTCCGAGAACAGCGGCGTGATGAACACGGGCACCGGAACGATCAATATCAGTGGCAGCGCAATCGGAGACCGTGCCACAGCGAACAATGGTTCCCCTCCCCTGGCCGACCGGGAGTCGCCCCGAGTGCCCCGCACGGCCGATGTTGGCGTGCTCACCATCCTCAGCGAGGAGATGCGCGCCGTCATCGAGATCCTACGCCGCAGCAAAAATTACCGGCAGCAGGAAGAGCAGACCGGGCTGCTCTTTCACCGGGCAACTGTGCACGGCGTCCGCGTCGTGGCGATGCAAGCCCTTAAGGAGCCGTAATGATATTACCTATTCTTTCGATCGTCGGATGGTGTAGTTCCAGTCTCCGTGGAAGTCATGTCGTGTGATAGGTATGGACTTCTTCTGCTGGTCGGTGAGTTTGATTTTCGTGGG
>JALYQB010000701.1 GCA_030856045.1 Actinomycetota bacterium | reverse complement strand
GCTCCGGCTCGACGCCGGGCTCGCGGCGCAGCTGCGGGTGGCGGGGCGGGAGGCCTGGCAGGTCGGGGCGGCAGCCGCACGGGTTGCGGCATCCGCGTGGCGCGGTGAGCTGCTGCACTCGTCGGTGCCCTACGGCGTCGCCTACCACGTGGCGCTGTGGGAGCCCGCGACGTGAGCGAGCGAACCATCGGACCCGGCAGCCGGCCCGTCGCAGTGGTGGGACCGACCGCCACCGGCAAGTCCGACCTGGCGCTCGCGCTCGCCGAGCGCCTCGGCGGTGAGGTCGTCAACGTCGACGCGGCGGCGCTCTACCGCGGGATGGACGTCGGCACCGCGAAGCTGCCCGTGGCGCAGCGCCGCGGGGTGCCCCACCACCTGCTCGACGTCCTGGACGTCACCGAGACGGCGTCGGTGGCGGCCTACCAGCGCGCTGCCCGCGCGGTCGTCGAGGATCTCCTGCGTCGCGGCCGGACGCCGGTGCTGGCCGGCGGCTCGGGGCTCTACGTGCGGGCGGTGCTTGACGACCTGGAGTTCCCAGGGACCGACGCCGCCGTTCGCGCCCGGCTCGAGGGCGAGCTGGCCGCCGCGGGAGCGGCGGCGCTGCACGCTCGGCTGCGGACGGTCGACCCGGTGGCCGCGACGACGATCCTGCCGAGCAACGGCCGCCGGTTGGTACGTGCGCTGGAGGTCGTGGAGATCACCGGGCGGCCGTTCTCCGCGATGCTGCCCGTCGCCGGGCCCCCGCGCTGGGGCACGGTGCAGCTGGGTCTGGACCTCGCCCCGGCCGTCCTCGACGCCCGCGTCGACGCCCGCGTGGCGCGCATGTTCGACGCGGGCCTCGTCGACGAGGTGCTGGACCTGGCCGGGCGTGGGTTGCGTGACGGCCGTACGGCGTCGCGCGTACTCGGGTACCAGCAGGTCCTCGGCGCGCTTGCCGCAAGCGAGGACCCCGCCTCGGCCGCGGCGCCCACCGCCCGCGCCACCCGGCGGTTCGTGCGACGCCAGCGCTCATGGTTCCGTCGTGACGGGCGGATCACCTGGCTCGACGCCGCCCGCCCCGACCTTCTCGACGCCGCGCTCGCGCACGTCCGCCGCCAGCTCTCCATGGCGCCGCGCGCAGGGACGTGACGCATCCGAGCGCGGATATCCTCGTGGCGATGGACTTCGTCAAGGGCCACGGCACGCAGAACGACTTCGTCCTGCTCCCCGACCCCGCCGGCGAGCTCGAGCTCACGCCGGCGCGGGTTCGTGCGCTGTGCGACCGGCACCGCGGCCTCGGCGCCGACGGCGTGCTGCGCGTGGTGCGGGGCGCGGACGTGCCGGATGCACCCGAGGGCACCGAACCCGGTGAGTGGTTCATGGACTACCGCAACGCCGACGGCACCGTCGCGGAGATGTGCGGGAACGGGCTGCGGCTGTTCGGGCGCTACCTGCTGGAGGCGGGCCTCGTCGACACCGCGGAGTTCCGCGTCGGCACCCGCTCCGGGCCCAGGGGTGTCCTGGTTCACGACGACGGGTGGGTCACCGTCGGGATGGGGGTGGTGCGGCGCGCCGGGACGTCCACCGCGACCGTCGAGGGCGCGGGCTTCGACGGCCTCGTGGTCGACGTGGGCAATCCGCACCTCGCGTGTGTGGTCGACGTGCCCGTCGAGCAGCTTGACCTCACCGTGCCGCCCGGCCACGACCCAGCGGTGTTCCCGCACGGCGTCAACGTCGAGTTCGTCAACGTGGTGGCCGACGGCGCGCTGCGGATGCGGGTGCACGAGCGGGGCGTGGGGGAGACCCGGTCGTGCGGTACGGGCACGGTCGCCGCTGTCGCCGCCGCTCTGCAGGCCCAGGGCCGCACCACCGGGCAGGCCGACGTCGAGGTCCTCGGCGGCCGGGTCCGCGTCGGGATCCGCGACGGGTCGAGCACCCTTTCCGGTCCGGCCGAGGTCGTTGCGCGGGGCCGGCTCGACCCGGACTGGTGGCGGAGCGCCTGACTGGGTTGAATCCACTGGGTTGAATTCGTTGGGCGCCGCACGGTCGACGTGCCACCATGGAGGGCGTATGACGACCTCAGCGACCGGCCCCGGCCCCACCGACCCGACCGAGCACGAGCCCGACCTCGTCGGGCTGGATCTCGAGGACCCCTCGCGGGGCGAGCTGGAGCTCGAGGAGCGCACCGCGCTGCGCCGGGTCGCCGGCCTGTCGACCGAGCTCACCGATGTCACCGAGGTCGAGTACCGGCAGCTGCGCCTGGAGCGCGTCGTGCTCGTCGGCGTGTGGACCGAGGGTTCCGCGGCCGAGGCGGACGCGTCGATGGCCGAGCTCGCCCTGCTGGCCGACACCGCGGGTTCGGAGGTGCTCGACGGCCTGGTGCAGCGCCGTGAGCGTCCCGACCCGGCCACCTACATCGGGTCCGGCAAGGTGCTGGAGCTGCGCGAGGTGGTGCTCGCCACCGGCGCGGACACTGTGATCTGCGACGGCGAGCTCTCGCCTGGCCAGCTCCGGCAGCTGGAGGACAAGCTCAAGGTCAAGGTGATCGACCGGACCGCGCTGATCCTCGACATCTTCGCCCAGCACGCCCGATCCAGGGAGGGCCGCGCCCAGGTCGAGCTCGCGCAGCTGAACTACTTCCTGCCCCGGCTGCGCGGCTGGGGCGAGTCGCTGTCGCGCCAGGCCGGTGGCGCAGGCGGTGGTGCCGGCGGTGGGGTCGGCACCCGCGGGCCGGGTGAAACCAAGATCGAGACCGACCGCCGCCGCATCCGCCGCCGGATCACCAAGCTGCGCCGCGAGATCGCGGCGATGCGCACGGTCCGTGATACCAAGCGCAGCAGTCGCCGGCGCAACGAGGTGCCGAACGTCGCCATCGCCGGGTACACGAACTCGGGCAAGTCGAGCCTGCTGAATGCGCTGACCGGCGCCGGCGTGCTGGTGCAGGACGCCCTGTTCGCCACCCTCGACCCGGCTACCCGCCGCGCGAGCACCCCCGACGGCCGGGACTACACCCTCACCGACACGGTCGGCTTCGTCCGGCACCTGCCGCACCAGCTCGTCGAGGCGTTCCGGTCCACGCTCGAAGAGGTCGCCGACGCGGACCTGCTGCTGCACGTCGTCGATGGTGCGGACCGAATGCCGGAGCGGCAGGTCAACGCCGTGCGCGAGGTCCTCACCGAGATCACCGAGGGTCGGTCCGAGCCGATGCCGCGCGAGCTGCTCGTCGTCAACAAGGTCGATGTCGCCGACGAGCTGAGCCTCGCCCGGCTGCGCGGCGTGCTGCCGGATGCGCTGTTCGTCTCAGCTCGCACCGGCGCGGGATTGGACGCTCTCGTGGAGGGCGTCGCCACGCTGCTGCCCCGGCCCGAGGTGGAGGTCGAGGCCGTGCTGCCCTGGACGGAGGGTGCGCTCGTCGCGCGGATGCACTCCGAGGGCGAAGTGATCGACACCGACCACACCGAGGTGGGCACCCGCGTCCGGGCGCGTGTCCGGCCCGACCTCGCCGGAGCGCTGGCCGGCTTCCGGGTGGACGACTGACGGCGCTGCTGCTGGCGGCGCTGCTACTCGCACCGGTCCAGGCCACCCCGCAGGAACTATGTGTGCCGGGGCTCGCCGAGCTCTCCGGGTTCGCCACAGACGGCGAGCGCTGGTTCGCGGTGGCCGACGGCGGGGTGCGCCTCGAGGTCGTCGTGCTCGACCCCGCCGACTGCGCTGTGCTCGACCTGATCACCGGCCGAGGAGACCCGTTCGACGTCGAGGACCTGGCGCTCGCGCCGGACGGTGCACTCTGGCTCGCCGACACCGGGGACAACGACCTGGTGCGCGACACCGTGGCGCTGCACCGCGTCGAGCCCGGCGGCGACGCGGCGCTGTACCGGCTGACGTTCCCGGACGGCCCGCACGACGCTGAGGCGTTGCTGCTCGACCGCACGGGCGTGCCGCACCTGGTCACCAAGGAACTGCTCGGCGGCGCGGGCGTCTACCGACCGGTCGGACCGCTCACCGAGCCCGGTCCGACGCCGCTGGAACGGGTGGGGACGGTGGCCGTCGGCCCGACCGACACGCCCGGCGGGCCGCTTGGACGCACCGGTTCGACGCTGGTGACGGGCGGGGCGGTCGGTGCTGACGGCACGGTCGTCGCCCTGCGCACCTACACCGACGCGTACCTGTGGTCCGCGCCCGACGGCGACGTCGTGGCTGCGCTGGGCCGCGACCCGGTCCGCGTGCCGCTGCCGGGGGAGCCGCAGGGCGAGGCCGTGGC
>JALYQB010000639.1 GCA_030856045.1 Actinomycetota bacterium | reverse complement strand
GTCGGGACTCGCAACGCCACTCACGAGGGGTCGTTCCTCCTCACGCGTCGCTACGTTACAGTGGTACTGACCAGTACAGTGTCACTGTCATGTCGGAACACGGCTATATCGATGGAAGGTCCGGATGCCCGTCGAGCTCACCATCGCGGAACTCGCGGCGCGGACCGGCGTCAGCGTGCGCACCATCCGGTTCTACGCCGGGATGAACCTCATCGCGCCGCCCGCGGTACGAGGGCGGCTCGGGCTCTACGACGAGCGTCACGTCGCACGGTTGGAGCTGGTACGGGAGCTGCAGGGGCTCGGCTTCACGCTGTCCGCGATCGAGGGGTATCTGGCGCGGATTCCGATGGACCGCACGCCGGAGGACCTCGCGCTGCACCGCGCCCTGCTCGCGCCGTGGCTGCCCGAGGACCCCGAGGTGGTCGACCGCGCGGAGCTCGACGCCCGAGCGGGCAGGCCGATCGACGACGAGACGCTGGAGCGGCTCGTCACGCTCGGCGTGATCCGCCGCGACGCCGACGGCGCCCTGCAGCTCACCAGCTCCGAGATGCTGTCCTACGGGCTGAACCTGCTCGACTACGACACGGACTTCGAGGTGCAGCTCGCCTCGAAGCAGATCATCGAGAAGCACACCAGCGTGCTCGCCGCCGAGCTGTTCTCGCTGTTCCAGACCACCGTGCTCCGCGACTACCGCGAGCGTGGTCGCCCCCGCGAGGACCGCGACCGGTTGCTCGCCCTCCTGGAGAAGATCAAGCCGGTCACCGTGCAGGGCCTCGTCACGAACTTCCAGCTCGCCGTCAACCGCGCCATCCGAGAGTCCGTCCCCGGTGAGACCTGCTTGCAGGGTCGAACCATCAGCAGCGAGACCTGCTTGCCGAAGACAGGGAGCCAGCAATGAATGAAGCGTTCCTCTACGAGGCCCTGCGCACTCCCCGCGGCAAGGGCAAGGCCAGCGGTGCGCTGCACGGCGTCAAGCCGATCTCGCTGCTCACCGGGCTGATCGACGAGCTAGGCCGCCGCCTCCCGGAGCTCGACCCGGCGCGCATCGACGACATCGTGCTCGGCGTCGTCTCCCCGCTCGGGGACCAGGGCGGCGTGATCCCGCGCACCGCGGCGCTGGCGTCCGGCCTGCCCGACGCCGTCGCGGGCCTGCAGATCAACCGGTTCTGCGCCTCCGGGCTGGAGGCGGTGAACCTCGGCGCTATGAAGGTCCGCTCCGGTTGGGAGGACCTGGTGCTCACCGGCGGCGTCGAGTCGATGTCGCGCGTCCCGATGGGCTCCGACGGCGGCGCGATCGCCTTGGACCCGGAGACCGCCTACGACGCCCGTTTCGTGCCGCAGGGCGTCAGCGCCGACCTCATCGCGACGATCGAGGGCTTCACCCGCGAAGACGTCGACTCCTACGCCGTCGAGTCGCAGCACCGCGCCGCGAAGGCGTGGAGCAACGGGTACTTCGCCCGGTCGGTGGTGCCGGTCACCGACCGCAACGGCGTCACGATCCTCGACCGCGACGAGCACCTGCGCCCCAACACGACCATGGCGGACGTGGCCGCGCTCAAGCCGGCCTTCGGCGACCTCGGCGAGCAGGCCGGGTTCGACGCCGTGGCGCTACAGCGCTACCACTGGGTCGAGCGGATCAACCATGTGCACCACGCCGGCAACTCCTCCGGCATCGTCGACGGCGCCGCCCTCGTCGCGATCGGCTCCGAGCAGGTGGGGCTCGACCTGGGCCTGACGCCGCGGGCGCGCATCGTCTCCGCCGCCGTCACCGGCGAGGAGCCGACGATCATGCTGACCGGCCCGGCGCCCGCCACCCGCAAGGCGCTCGCCAGGGCAGGTATGACCATGGACCAGATCGAGCTGGTCGAGCTCAATGAGGCGTTCGCGGCGGTCGTGCTGCGGTTCATGCGGGAGATGGACGTGCCGCACGAGAAGGTCAACGTGAACGGCGGGGCCATCGCGATGGGCCATCCGCTGGGGGCCACCGGGGCCATGCTCCTCGGCACGCTGGTCGACGAGCTGGAGCGCCGTGACCTGCGCTACGGCCTCGCGACGCTGTGCGTCGGCGGCGGCATGGGGATCGCGACCATCATCGAGCGAGTGTGAGAGGGACGGCACATGTCTGACACCATCCGCTGGGACGCCGACGGCGACGGCATCGTCACGCTCACGCTCGATGACCCGGGCCAGTCCGCGAACACGATGAACGAGGACTTCCACGCGTCGTTCGCCGCGACTGTCGAGCGACTCGAAGCGCAGCGTGACTCGATCACCGGCGTCATCGTCACCTCGGCCAAGAAGACGTTCTTCGCGGGCGGGGACCTCAACGGGCTCATCGCGGTCCGGCCGGCGGACGCCGCGGAGTTCGGCGGGTACGTGGCGGGCGTCAAGGCCGGGCTGCGGCGGCTGGAGCGGCTCGGCAGGCCCGTCGTGGCCGCGGTCAACGGTGCCGCGCTCGGTGGTGGCCTGGAGATCGCGCTGGCCTGTCACCACCGCGTCGCGCTGGACGTGCCGGGGTCGAAGCTGGGCTTTCCGGAGGTCACTCTCGGGTTGCTGCCGGGCGCGGGTGGCGTCGTGCGCAGCGTCCGCATGCTCGGCATCGCGGACGCGCTGATGAAGCTGCTGCTGCAGGGTCAGCAGGTGCGGCCCGCGGAGGCGAAGGAGATCGGGATCGTCGACGAGGTCGTCGTGACGCCCGAGGAGATGCTCGCCGCGGCGCGGGCGTGGATCGGGGCGAATCCTGACGCGCAGCAGCCGTGGGACAAGCCGGGGCACAAGATCCCGGGTGGCACGCCGTCGAACCCGAAGCTGGCGGCGATCCTTCCTGCGTTCCCGGCGATGTTGCGCAAGCAGCTCAAGGGGGCGCCGATGCCCGCGCCGCACCACATCCTGTGCGCCGCGGTCGAGGGTGCGCAGGTGGACGTCGACACGGCGCTGCTGATCGAGGGCCGCTACTTCGTGGATCTCGCGACCGGGCAGACCGCGAAGAACATGATCAAGGCGTTCTTCTTCGACCTGCAGTCGATCAACAAGGGCGGTAGCCGCCCGGACGGCTACGAGCAGCGCACGTTCCGCAGGGTCGGTGTGCTCGGGGCCGGGATGATGGGCGCGGGTATCGCGTATGTCTGCGCCCGGGCGGGCATGGAGGTGGTGCTCAAGGACGTCGCCCTGGACGCGGCCGAGAAGGGCAAGGCGTACTCCGCCGGGCTGCTCGACAAGGCGCTCGCGCGGGGCCGCACGACGGTCGAGAAGCGCGACGAGCTGCTCGCCCGGATCA
>JALYQB010000536.1 GCA_030856045.1 Actinomycetota bacterium | reverse complement strand
CGGCGCCCGATCTCGATGGGCTCCTGGCCCGCCGGCACGGTCTTGGCCATCGGGTATCACCTCACCTGCCACGGTACTTGCCCAGGCGCGACAATGCCGGGCACCGTACCCGTAGGGTCACGTCCTGTGAGTGCTCCCGCCCGCCCTCGGGCCCTGGTCACCGGCGCGTCGCGGGGGGTCGGTGCTGCGGTGGCCGCCGCGCTGTCGACGACGCACGACGTGCTGCTCGGCGGTCGCGACGTAGCCGCGCTGGAGCAGGCGGCGGCGAGGCTGCCCGGCTCGTGCCCGTGGCCGGTGGAGCTGTCGGACCCGGATGCCCTCGCCGACGCGACGCGCGGACTGGAGCGCCTCGCCGTGCTCGTCCACTGCGCGGGGGTGTGCGAGCTCGGGTCCGTGGCCGAGACGTCGGCGGTGACGTGGCGGCGGCACTTCGAGCTGAACGTCGTGGCGGTCGCGGAGCTGACGCGGCTGCTGCTGCCTGCGTTGCGGGCCGCGGGCGGGCATGTCGTGCTCATCAACTCCGGTGCCGGACTGCGGGCGAACCCGGGGTGGGGCGCCTACGCGGCGTCGAAGTTCGCGCTGCGGGCGTACGGGGACGTGCTGCGCGCCGAGGAGCCCGATCTCCGGGTGACCTCGGTGCATCCCGGCCGGATCGACACCGCCATGCAGCGCGCGGTGCGGGCGACCGAGGGCGGGGACTACCAGCCGGAGCGCTACCTGCGGCCGGAGTCGGTGGCGGGGGCGGTGCTCGTCGCGGTCACCGCGCCACCGGACGCGCACCTCACCGAGCTGGTGATGCGGCCCGTCGAGCGCTGACACGCACCACCGAACCAGCCGACACGCGGTACGGAAGTGCCCGACACGCGGGTTACAGCACCACGTTCACAAGCCGACCGGGGACCACGATCACCTTGCGCGGCTCGCCGTCCCCGACCAGCGCCGCGACGCGCTTCTCGGCCAGCGCCGCGGTGCGCACCACCTCGGAGTCCGCGCCCGCGGGGACGACCACCCGGCCGCGGACCTTCCCGTTGACCTGGATCGGGTATTCGACGGTGTCCTGCACCAGCCAGCGCTCGTCGGCCTCGGGGAACGGGCCATGCGCCAGCGACGTCCCATGCCCCAGGCGCTCCCACAGCTCCTCGGCCAGGTGCGGGCACAGCGGCGCCAGCAGCAGCACCATCGGCTCCGCGACCGCCCGCGGCGCTCCGCCCGGGAACGCCTTGGTCACGTGGTTGTTCAGCTCGATCAGCTTCGCGACCGCGGTGTTGAGCCGCAGCGACCCGTAGTCCCCCTGGATGCCGGCGATGACGCGGTGCAGGGCACGCTGAGTCCCGTCGTCCAGCTCCTCATCGGTGACGCGCAGCGAGCCCGTGTGCTCGTCGACCAGATTGCGCCACAGCCGCTGCAGGAACCGGTACGCGCCGACGACGTCCTTGGTCGCCCACGGCCGCGATACGTCCAGCGGCCCCATCGACATCTCGTACAGCCGCAGGGTGTCCGCCCCGTACACCTCGGACATCTCGTCGGGGGAGACGGAGTTGTGCAGGCTCTTGCCCATTTTCCCGTACTCGCGCTGCATCGGCTCCCCGTCGAACAGCCAACGGACGCCGTGCGCTGTGTTCTCCTCAGTGACCTTCTCCACCGGGACGTAGACCCCCCGGGAGTCGGTGAACGCGTACGCCTGGATGTAGCCCTGGTTGTAGAGCCGCCGGTAGGGCTCCTCGGACGACACGTGCCCTAGGTCGTGCAGCACCTTGTGCCAGAACCGCGAGTACATCAGGTGAAGCACCGCGTGCTCGACGCCACCGACGTACAGGTCCAGCCCGCCTGGGTCGTCCGCGCCGTACAGCTCGGGGCGCGGGCCCATCCAGTACCGCTCGTTCTCCGGGTCGCAGAACGTCTCGGTGTTCTCCGGGTCGATGTAGCGCAGCTGGTACCAGCACGAGCCCGCCCACTGCGGCATGACGTTGGTGTCGCGGCGGTAGGTCCGCACCCCGTCGCCGAGGTCCAGCTCGACGGTGACCCAATCCGTGGCCTTCGCCAGCGGTGGCGCCGGCTCGGTGTCCGGGTCGTCAGGGTCGAACGTGGCGGGCGCGTAGTCCGCGACGTCGGGCAGTTCCACCGGCAGCATCGACTCGGGCACGGGATGAGGAGCCCCGGCATCCTCCCCATCCATCGAATAGACGATCGGGAACGGCTCGCCCCAGTACCGCTGTCGCGCGAACAGCCAGTCGCGCAGCTTGTACTGCACGGTGCCTTCGCCGTACCCGCGCTCCTCCAGCCAGTCGGTGATCGTCTTTTTCGCGTCGACGACACCCATGCCGTCCAGGCTGAGTCCGTCCTCCCGGCGAGAGTTGATCGCGGAGCCCTCGCCGACGTAGGCCCGGCCCTCGAACTCCTCGGGAGGCGCCACGGTGCGGACGATCGGCAGTCCGAACGCCTCGGCGAAGTCCCAGTCACGCTGGTCCTGGCCGGGTACCGCCATGATCGCGCCGGTGCCGTAGCCAATCAACACGTAGTCGGCGACGAAGACGGGGATCGGCTCGCCGGTGGCGGGGTTCCCTGCGAACGCGCCGGTGAACACGCCGGTCTTCTCGCGGTTCTCCTGCCGCTCCAGCTCGGAGCGCTGCGACGCCGCGTGCCGGTACTGGGCGATGGCCTCGACGGGGGTGTCCGCGCCGCCCGTCCACCGCTCGTCGATGCCCGACGGCCACTGCTGCGCCGCGATCGCCGAGACCAGCGAGTGCTCGGGCGCGAGGACCAGGTAGGTGGCGCCGAACAGGGTGTCGGGACGGGTGGTGAACACCTCGATCGCCGTCTCCTGGCCGCCGACGGTGCGGACCGGGAAGCTGACGCGCGCGCCGTGCGAGCGCCCGATCCAGTTCCGCTGCATGGTCTTGACCTTCTCGGGCCAGTCCAGGCGGTCCAGATCGTCGACCAGCCGGTCGGCGTACGCGGTGATCCGCATCATCCACTGGCGCAGGTTCTTGCGGAACACCGGGAAGTTGCCGCGGTCGCTGCGGCCCTCGGCGGTGACCTCCTCGTTCGCCAGCACCGTGCCCAGCCCGGGACACCAGTTCACCGGCGCGTCGGACAGGTAGACCAGCCGGTGCTCGTCGATCACCACCCGCCGCTGCGCCGGGGACAGCTCGGTCCAGGTACGGCCGTCGGGCGTGCGCCGCGCGCCGGTCCCGAACTCGCGCTCCAGCTCAGCGATCGGGCGGGCGCGGTCGGCGTCGGTGTCGTACCAGGCGTTGAAGAGCTGCAGGAAGATCCACTGCGTCCAGCGGTAGTACCCGACGTCGGTGGTGGCGACGCGGCGGCGCTCGTCGTGGCCGAGCCCGAGACGGCGGATCTGCGCCAGGTACCGCTCGATGTTGGCCTCGGTGGTGGTGCGCGGGTGCGTGCCGGTCTGCACCGCGTACTGCTCGGCGGGCAGGCCGAAGGCGTCGAAACCCATCGTGTGCAGCACGTTGCGCCCGGTCATGCGGTGGTAGCGGGCGAAGACGTCCGTGCCGATGAAGCCCAGCGGGTGCCCGACATGCAGCCCGGCGCCGGACGGGTACGGGAACATGTCCTGCACGAACAGCTTGTCGTCGGGTACCGGCCCCGCCCACGGCCCGGCTGGGTTCGGGGCGTCGAACGTCCCCTGCTCCGCCCACCGCCGCTGCCACCGACGCTCCACCTCGCCCGCGACCGCGGCGGTGTAGCGATAAGGGGGGGTGTCCTCGGTGCTCGTCACGCGTGGTTCCTCTGATGTTCGGTTCGGGTCCGAAATAGACGAAACCCCCCACGTCTGGGCCGTGGAGGGTCGCCGCGCTGACGTCTCGTGCGGGTCAGCGCGGCGCGGGAAGGAGCAGGCGGGCCGTGCTCATGCCGTCGAGGCTACCGGGTGCGACGAGCGCATATCCTGGGCGGGTGGCTCCCACCGTGCTCCTCGGTGCCGTCCTGCTCGCCGCGGGCGGTGGCCTGCTCACCGTCGGCATGCTCGGCTGGCAGCGTCGCCTGCCCCGCAACCGCGTCGCCGGCGTCCGCACCCCCGCGACGCTGCGCTCGCAGGAGGCATTCACTGCGGGCAACCGGGTGGCCGCGCCGCCGGTCCTCGCCGCCGGTGCGGTGTGCGTTCTCGGCGGCACGCTGGCCTTCGGTGCTCGCGGAACCGCGCTGTGGATGCTGGTGGGCGGGGTCGGCGTGGTGGCGCTGGTGCTCGTCGCCGCGGGTGGAGTGCTCGGCGACCGGGCGGCCTCGATGGTGCGGCCCGCGGGCTGCGGCGGCTGCGCGTGCGGGGCCGGGGACTGCGGGCGTTGACTACCAGCCCCCGCTGCCGGGGGCGCCCTTGAACGGGCCCGCGACGTCGGGCGTGATCCACCCGCCGTACAACTCGCCCGGCTGTGGGGTCACCCGCTCGCCGTCGACGGTCACCTCGTCGAACGGTGCGGCGTACACGGCGACGCGGTCGGTGAGCTGCGGGTACCGCAGGTCGGGCATCGGGTACCACCAGCCGACATCGGGCAGCCAGGGCGCACCGGGCACCGCGATGTCGACGTAGCGCGCCTCGCCCTTCCACTCGCAGAACGTCAGCCGCGACGCCGCGCGCAGCAGCCCGCCGTACTCGTGGCGGGGCAGGTAATAGGTCGGCGGGTGCGACGTCTCGAGCACACGCACCGTGTCGTCGGTGTCCACGACGACCGTGCCGTGGTGCACGATCCGGACCCGCTTGCGCACCCGCTCCGCGCGCGGTGGACGGGGGTAGTCCCACACCGACTCTGACATGCCCGGCTCCTGCCTGCGGTTCAACGCCGCGGAACCTCTCTGACCTGCCGTTTTCCCGCTCAGGACGTTACACCGGATTGTTCCGTTTACGCCCGGCGGACTGGCCGTAGACTGGTGAAGATCAGCTAGACCGTCCACACGCGACGGACGCGCGAGATCACTCGTCGTGTTTCCACCGCGACCGTCAACCCTTGCCAAGAGGGGAGAGGAACCCGATGAGCGAGCTACCTACCCCGTCTCAACCCAGCGCCCGGCGGAGTCCGGCGAGGTGTGCACCTCTGCGGCCGACCGGCCGTGCTCGTGTTCGTCCGCGAGGACGGCACGGTCTCCACCACGGCGTGCAGCGCGAGCACGACGGAACCGCCCACGCGGAGCACTAGCACCGTGCACGCGCCACCGCCACCGTCGGCCGGCCGCACCGCGTCTCAGCTACCTCGATCACCCGGCGAAGAGTGCCGGGAAGATCGAGCTAGCTGTCCACAATCCGTGGACCCTGGCCGCCGATACCGAACCGGTTCCGGAGCGAGTCCAGCTCCCACACCCGACGCGGGGCACGCCGGACCAGCGTGCCGACCAGGTCCCGGGCAATCGGATCGTTACGGGTCCGGGTGGGGGCGAGGCGGTCTGCGGTGTCCAGGTGCCGGATCGCCTCCGCGTCGCGGTTCGGTCCGTCCTGCACCAGCGCCCGAGCCAGATCGAAAGACAGCGCCGCAGATCTATCTTGACTATTGAGCGCTGCTACGTCCAGCGGCATCCGGGTAGCCAACTCATAGGCCCGGCCACCCTCACCCAGCTCGA
>JALYQB010000489.1 GCA_030856045.1 Actinomycetota bacterium | reverse complement strand
CTGCCGCACGACGGCGGCCCCGGCCGGACCGCTCCCGCCACTCTCACCGCCGCCGCGGGCACCGGGGGCCCGTACTACACGTTGCGCACCACCCTGTTGTGCACCGAGAACACCCACAACGCCGCCGGCGGCACCGTCACCACGCCCGAGCAGCACGGGCAGCAGGTCGCCGCAGCCCGGGCCGCCGGCCTCGCCGTCCACCTCGACGGAGCGCGGATCTGGAACGCCGCGGTCGCCCTCGGCACGACGGAGCGTGCGCTCACCGTCGGCGTCGACACCGTGATGACCTGCCTATCCAAGGGTCTCGGCGCGCCGGTCGGCTCGCTCGTCGGCGGGTCGGCGGCGTTCGTCACCGAGGCCCGCCGGCTGCGCAAGATGCTCGGCGGCGGCGTCCGCCAGGGCGGTGTGCTCGCCGCCGCGGGTCTCGTCGCGCTCGATCGCCGTGACGAACTGGCGTGCGACCACGACGCCGCCAGGATCCTCGCCGACGAGCTCAGCGACCGTGGCTGGGACGTCGCGGACCCGGTCACCAACATGGTCATGGCGCGGGTCGCCGACCTGCCCGGCACCATCACGGCGCTGGCGGCGAAGGGCGTCCTCGCCAGTCCCATGGTCGGACGCCTGCGCTTCGTCACCCATCGCGACGTGACTCCCGACGACATCGCCGAGGTGCTGCGGCGACTGGACCAACCGGCGTGACCCCCGCGGACACGCACCACGAAACCGGCGGACACGCGCCACCGAACTGCGCGACACGCGGCTACCGACGTGACTGCAGCCACGGGCCCATCCGCCGCACCGCCTCCTCGACGTCCTCGGTGGCGCCCGCGAACGACAGCCGCACGAACCGGAACCCGTCGACGGTGTCGAAGTCGATCCCCGGCGCGATCGCCACACCGGTGTCCGCGAGCAGTTCGCGGCAGAACACCATGGAGTCCGGCGTGAAGTCCGAGACATCGGCGTAGACGTAGAACGCGCCGTCGACGGGCGCCAGCCGCGCCAACCCGACCTGCGGCAGCCCGGCCAGCAACAGGTCCCGGTTCGTGCGGTACCGGCTGACATGCGCGTCGGCCTCGGCGTAGGACTCCGGGGTGAACGCGAACACCGCGGCGTGCTGCGACAGCGTCGGGGGGCAGACGGTGAAGTTGCCGGTCAGCCGGTCGACCGCGCGCGTCAGCCGCGGCGGCACGAGCAACCACCCCAGCCGCCAGCCCGTCATCGCGAAGTACTTGGAGAAGCTGTTCGCGACGATCGCCTCCCGCGACGTCTCCCACGCGCACGCCACCTCGGCGCCGTAGGTGATGCCGTGGTAGACCTCGTCGCTGACGAACTGGATGCCCCGGGCCTCGCAGTGCGACGCCAGCGCGGCGAGCTCGGCAGCGGGCAGCACCGTGCCCGTCGGGTTCGCGGGCGACGCGACCACGAGGCCCCGCACGTCCAGGCCGTCCAGCATCTCGACGGTCGGCCGGAACCCCGTCGACGGGCCGCACGGCAGCTCCACGACCTCGCAGCCCAGCGCGGTGAGGATGTTGCGGTAGCAGGGGTAGCCGGGGCTCGTCACCGCGACGCGGTCGCCGGCGTCGAACGCGGCGAGGAACGCCAGCAGGAAGCCGCCCGAGGACCCGGTGGTGACCACGACGTCGTCGGGTGCCACGGCCAGCCCGTAGCGGACGAGGTAGTGCCCCGCGATCGCCTCCCGCAGCTCCGGGATGCCGAGCGCGACGGTGTAGCCGAGCCTGTCGCGCGCGAGGGCCGCGGCTGCGGCGGCGCGCACCGCGGCAGGCGCGGGTGACGACGGCTGGCCCGCGGACAGGTTCACGAGGTCACCGTGGCTGCGCTGCCGGGCCGCGGCCGCCGCCCACACGTCCATCACGTGGAACGGGGGGACGCTCGCCCGCCGCGCCACGCCGAGCCGGTCGGTCACGACGCCAGGGTTGTTGCGACAGGGCTCGACCATCACCCCTGCTTCGCGGTGAAGTACCGGCGCGGGTTGTCCACCGACATCGTGGTGAGCTGATCGTCGGTCACGCCCTGCTCGCGCAGCGCGGGGAGCACGTCGGTGCTGATGTGCAGGTAGTGCCGGTTCGGCGCGGCCTGCGAGAGTATCGCCTGCGCGGCCTCGCCGGAGAAGCAGTCCATGTAGCAGGCGGCGTCGTGACCGAGCACGATGCGGTCGGCGTAGCCCTGACCACACAGCGCCGCGATGGTGGCTACCCGAGCCGGGGTGGGGTTGTAGATGTCGAGGCCGAAGCGGTCGCACCCGATCGACGCGCCCTGATCCATGATCCACTTGAGGTAGTCGAGGTCGTTGGAGTCCCCGGCGTGACCGATCACCACCTTCGTGAGGTCGACGCCCTCCTCGGCGTAGCGGCCCATCGCGAGCCGGCCGGTCTGGTGCGCGCCGTTGGTATGCACCGTGATCGGTACGCCGGTCTGCCGGTGGGCCTCACAGATCGCGCGCTGCACCCGCGTGGTGCCCAGCGACGCCAGATCGACCGGCCCGCGGACCGTTTCCACCGTTGCCGTGCTTCCTCCGCTCCTCGCCGTGACCGCCGTCACGAACACGCTCGGTCTGCACCGTAGGGGAAGGCGCGGCGCATGAGCCCCCAGCAGCTCGGCGCCCACGCGCTGCCGGTGACTGTGGGTAGCGCCTGAGGGAAGAGGACTGTGTCGCTTTCGTTGATGACGAATCGCGCATCAAGGCGCCGCTGTGATGACGATTTCGTCATCAACGTTGGAACTCACCTGCCCCCGCAGGAGGTCACGCGACCGGTGCCCGGCCTCAGCCCCGTGCCACAATGCCGCGTTCGGCTATCCGCACCCGGGCGACGGGCGGGAGTGCTCGACCGTTCGGTGATGGCCCGCCGCGCAGGCCGACATAGTGACGACTGCCGCATCCCTCGATCCGGGCGACTGCTGAGAGAGGAGAACTGTCGGGGCCGTGCGCCATGATGGCGCCATGGATCCTCGACTCCTCTTCGGCCGGGCGCTCGACCAGTCCGAGCGGCTCGTCGCTGGCACCCGCCCGGAACACCTCGCCGACCCCACTCCGTGCACCGACTTCGACGTCCGAGCGCTGCTCGGGCATACCGTCGCCGTGCTCCGCCGCATCGCTCACGTGGGCCGCGGCGGCGACCCGTCCGACATCCCACACGTGATCACCGACGTGGACGACTGGGCGGCCACGTTCCGGAAGGACCGCGCGGACGTCGACGCGGTCTGGACGGACGACGCCCTGCTCGACACCGAGCTGACGCTGCCCTGGGGCACGATGCCCGGCCGCGTCGCGCTCACAGCCTGGGCGCAGGAGTTCACCGTGCACGCGTGGGACCTCGCCCAGGCCACCGGGCGGACGGCCGAACTGGACCCAGGGCTCGGCGAGATCGCGCTCGACATCGCGCAGCGCGTCGTGCCTGCCGAACCCCGCGGCGGCCCGGTGCCGTTCGGGCCGGTGGTGTCGGTGGGCCCGGACGCCGACACCTACACGCGCCTCGCCGCCCACCTCGGGCGGCCGGTGTGAAAGATCAACCCTGCGCTGACCACGTGTGGACGCTCACCGAGACGGAGCTAGGAGGCCGCTGAAGAAGCCGGTTCCTTGGCTCGGTGGCGCCGCATGGTCGTGACATGACGGGGGTGGCTGGGGGCCGATGTCGACGGTTCGGCTCGGTCGGTGACCCCCGGCTGCCGTCCGCTGGCACAGGTTGAGCGGGTGGCTGCGGGCCGCTGCGGGCCGTGCGGGGCTGCGGGCCTGCCCGCCGTCGCGGTCAGGTGGCCAGGACCCAGGTTCCGGTGTGGCGGGTGAGGCCGCGCCCGATCAGGTTGCGCAGGTTGAGCCCCGCGGTGCGGCGTTTGAGCCAGGCGTTGTTCTTGACGGTGCCGCGGTAGCGC
>JALYQB010000469.1 GCA_030856045.1 Actinomycetota bacterium | reverse complement strand
CCTCGCTGCCGCGGTGGCGGAGGTCGATGCCGCCGTCGC
This sequence comes from Actinomycetota bacterium, assembly GCA_030856045.1. GTDB lineage: Bacteria > Actinomycetota > Actinomycetes > Mycobacteriales > Pseudonocardiaceae > JALYQB01. The sequence goes on along the minus strand of JALYQB010000469.1, from coordinate 2,303 downwards.
GGCGGGCTGGGCCGTGCCGCTGCTCGTCGGGTCGCGCGTCCCGCGGCACTGGTGCCTGGCGCTGCCGGGGCCTGCGTCCAGCGGGTGGCTCGTCTACGAACCGTCGAGCGGGACCGTACGCCGGGTGCCCGTGGCCGCGGTGGCCGAGCGCCGGTTACGGCCGCTGCTCGGCTTCGACGACCTGCAGGCGGCCCTGCTGCCGCGTGCCCTCAGCGGAACCGACGGCCCTCGTCGCGCTGGTAGGCCCACCCGGCCAGCAGCGCCGTGACCACGATCCACACCGGCAGCAGGAGCACCGCCACGGTGCTGGGCGGCGCGCCGGTCAGCACGGTCACCAGCAGGTCACGGGCACCGCGCGTCGGCAGCACCGTGGAGACGGAGTCCAGCCAGCCGGGGAACGTGGCGGGCGGGAGAAACAGCCCGCCGGCGAACGCGAGCGGGAACAGCAGCACCTGTGCGGCGGCCAGCGCTGCCTTGACGGGCATCAAGTAGCCGATCGCGAAGCCGCCGAAGAGGAACGGCAGCACACCGACCAGCAGCACGCCGAGGCCGGCGACGAACTGGCCTGGCGTGACGGTGGCCTCGGTGAACAGCGCGGCGACCAGGAGGACGGGAAGCAGACCCATCGATGCGAAGCCCAGGCCGTTGAGCAGCCTGCCGGCCAAGCGCGGTCCCGGGCCCGCGGGCAGCGTGCGGACGTAGGAGTCCCAGGGCAGCGCGCGGTCCTCGGCCACGCCGACGCCGTAGGTGAACAGGCACGTGCTCATCACGGCGAAGACCGCCAGCTGCGCGACCGCGGAGGTCGCTGCCACCGGGTTCCCGGCGACGCCGGGGTTCGGCACCACGAAGAACAGTAGGATCAGCGGCGGGAAGACGGTGTTGCCGATGACAGCGATCGGGATCCGAACCGTTTCGAGGAACTGGAACCGGGCGTGGACCATGGCGAGCTGCACGGTGGGATCCTGTCGTCAGGCCGCGGATAGGGCGGCGGAGTCGTCGGTCAGAACGAGGAACGCCTCTTCCAAGGAGGCAGGGCGCACCTGCAGGTCGCGGAAGTCCACCCCGCTGGTGACCAGCTCCCGCACGAGCCGGTCGGCGTCCGAGCTGTGCAGCACGAACCGGTCGCCGTCCCGCGTGAGCCCGGGCAGGTCGGGCACGACGTCGGCGGTGAAGCTCACCGTGCTGCGGGCGACGATCCGCCGGACGTCGTCGAGATCGCCGTCAGCGAGAACCCGCCCCGCCCCGATGACGACGACGCGCTCCGCGAGCGCCTCGATCTCCTCCAGGTAGTGGCTGGTGAGCAGCACCGTGCCGCCGCCGGCCGAGTACTCGCGCACGCCTGCCCACAGCGCACGCCGGGCCTCGACGTCCAGGCCGGTCGTGGGCTCGTCGAGGACGACGAGCCGGGGCCGCCCGACGAATGCGATCGCGACGGCGAGCCTGCGCTTCTGCCCGCCCGAGAGCCCGCCCGTCTGGCGGCGGTGCAGGCCGGTCAGCCCGAAGCGGTCGAGCAGCTCGCCGGTGCCGACCGGATGGGAGTAGTGGCGGGCGACGAAGTCGACGACCTCGCCGACGCGCAGGGTCGCCGGTAGCCCGGTCTCCTGCGGCGTCGTCCCCAGCTCGCGCCGGGCCGCGGCGTCGGTGGGGGCGCGCCCGAACAGCTCGACGTGCCCTGCGGTCGGGCGCCGTAGCCCGGTGAGGAGGTTGAGCAGGGTGGACTTTCCTGCGCCGTTCGGGCCGAGCAGCCCGACGAGCTGACCGGCAGGGACGTCGAGGTCGACCGAGTCGAGCGCGACGGTGGCCCCGTATCGGCGGGTGACGCCCACGGCGCGAGCGAGTACCTCAGTCATGGACGGTCACCGATCGGTCGGTGGTGAGCAACGTGTGTAGCGCAGCGGTGTATTCCTCGAACGCGATACGCCCGCGTCGCGTCAGCGCCAGGTAGGTCACCGGCGTGCGCCGCTCGTGAGTCTTGGTGACCTCGATGTAGCCGGCGTCCTCGAGCTTGCGCAGGTGGGTCGAGAGGTTCCCCGCCGTCATGTCCAGCAGCTGCTGGACACGGGGGAACGCGATGCGGTCGCCAGGGCACAGCGCTGCGAGCGAGGCGACCACCCGGAGTCGCGCCTGCGCGTGGATGACGGGGTCGAGCTCCGGCACCGTGGTCACGGCGCCACGGCCCGGCGGCGCACCGCGAACCAGGCCGCGGCGAGGAGGAAGCCCCCGCCGCCTGCGATCGACAGCACCAGGTAGTTGCCCGGGACCCCGGCGAACATCGACACCGCGTCGGTCGCGAGGATCCACAC
>JALYQB010000456.1 GCA_030856045.1 Actinomycetota bacterium | reverse complement strand
GTGCCGCCGGGCGCGCACGGGTGCGCATGGTCGGCGGCGTCGGGCTGCTGGTGGTGCTGGTGCTCGCGGCCGTGCTGAGCCCGTGGCTCGGCGGGCTTGACGACCGCCTCGTCGACTACCAGTCGGTCCGGCTGCCCCCGAGTCCGGTGCACCCGTTCGGCACCGACGGTGCGGGACGCGATCTCCTGCTGCGCTCCCTCGCGGGCCTGCGGGTGTCGCTGCTCGTCGCGGTGCTCTGTGCGGTGATCTCGACGGTGCTCGGCGCGGGGTTCGGCGCCCTCGCCGGTGCCGTCGGCGGCTGGACCGACCGGCTGATGATGCGGCTCGTCGACACCGTCAACGCGGTGCCACACCTACTGCTCGGCATCGTGATCGTGGCGCTGTACCGCGGCAGCCTCACGGCCGTGGTGGCCTCCATCGCGCTGACCCACTGGACCGGGGTGGCGCGCATCGTGCGCGCCGAGGTGCTGTCGCTTCGCCGGCGCCCGTTCATCGACGCCGCGATCTCCGGCGGGGCGTCGCGGCGTCGGGTGCTGCGCCGCCACCTGCTGCCCGCGGTGGTGCCGCAGGCCGCGATGTCCGCGGTGCTGCTGCTGCCGCACGCCGTGTGGCACGAGACCGCGCTCAGCTTCCTCGGGCTCGGCCTGCCACCGCACCTGGCGAGCCTCGGCAACATCCTCGGCGACGGGCGGAGCGCGGTGCTGCTCGGCGCCTGGTGGATCGTGGTGTTCCCGTCGGCGCTGCTCGTCGCGGCCACGCTGGCCGTGTCGGGGATCGCGTCGGTGTGGCGGGACCGGCTGGTGCCACGGCGCCGCTCGGAGCTGGCGCTGTGACGACGACGACGCCGCTGCTGGCCGTCGACGGGCTCTCGGTCCGGTTCCGGCTCGGCCGCCCCCGCACCCAGGTGGTGCGGGCCGTCACCGACGTGTCGTTCACCCTCGCGCCGGGGCAGCTGCTGGCGCTGGTCGGCGAGAGCGGGTGCGGCAAGTCGGTCCTCGCCTCCGCCCTGCTGGGCCTGCTGCCCGCCAACGCCGACGTCCGGGGTTGCGCGGTGCTCGGCGGATCGGGTCCGGAGATCGACCTGCTCGACGCCCCGGAGCCCGTGCTCGCCGGTGGGGTGCGGGGTCGCCGGATCGGGCTCGTCCCGCAGTCAGCGGCCAGCCACCTCACCCCGGTGCGGACGGCGGGGGCGCAGCTCACCGAGACGGTGCGCGCGCTGCTGCCCGGGGACCCCGGCGACCGGGTCGACGAGCTCGCGGACCGGGTCGGGCTGGAGCCGGTGATGCTCACCCGATACCCGCACGAGCTCTCCGGCGGGACCGCGCAGCGCGTGGCGATGGCCATCGCGCTGGCCGGGGACCCGGACGTGGTGCTCGCCGACGAGCCCACCACCGGGCTGGACCGGCCGCTGGTGCACCGCACGGTCGACGCGCTGACCAGCCTCGCTGCCGACGGGAGAGCAGTCCTGATGATCACTCACGACCTCGACGCCGCCCGGCGCGCCGCCACCCACATCGCCGTCATGTACGCCAGCCGCATCATCGAGCTGGGTCCCGCCGCGGATGTCCTGGCCGACCCGTGGCACCCCTACACCGCGGGCCTGCTGGCCGCGCTGCCCGACGCCGGGTTCACCCCCGTGCCAGGGCACCCGCCCGAGCTGACCGCGCTGCCCGACGGCTGCGCCTTCCGGCCCCGGTGCGCGCTCGCCGCCGAGTGCACCGACGACCCCGAGCCCGTCCGACTCGGTGACCGCCTGATCGCCTGCCACCGCCCGTGTTGAGCGCCACCGGCGTGGTCGCCGGGTACCGCAGGGGGCAGCCGGTCCTCGACGGTGTCGACCTCGACGTCGCGCCAGGGGAGGTCGTCGGGCTCTCGGGACCCAGCGGGTGCGGGAAGTCGACCCTCGCCAGGGTCCTCGCCCAGCTGCTGGCACCGTGGGCAGGGGAGGTGCGCCTCGACGGTGAGCCGGTGCGGCGTTACCGGCACGCCGCGCCGCGCGGGCAGCGCACCGCGGTGGCACCGGTGTTCCAGCAGCCGCGGCTCGCCGTCGACCCGCGGTTCCGGCTCCGTGAGGTGATCGCCGAGCCGCTGCTGGCCACCGGTCACGAGGTGGGCACGCTCGTCGAGGAGCTGGCCGCGACCGTCGACCTCACCACCGAGCTGCTCGACCGGCGCCCCCACGAGGTCAGCGACGGCCAGTTGCAACGCGCCTGCCTGGCGCGTGCGCTCGCGCTGCGACCGCGGTATCTGATCTGCGACGAGATGACCGCGATGGTCGACGCGTCGACCACCGCGGCGCTGGTGCGGGCGGTCACCGACCATGCCGAGCGCACCGGTGCGGGCGTGCTGGCGATCAGCCACGACGAGGCCCTGCTGGGCGTGTGGGCGGGGCGGGTGGTCCGGCTCGGCTGAGCACGACCTCGTCCTCGGGCTGCTCCCGTTGCCGGCGGACACACCAGAACGGCACGATGGGGAACAGGCACACGAGAGGGAGGGCAGCGTCGTGGGCGAGCACGACAAGCCGGACCCGAAGCCCAACCCGGCGGACGACGCCAAGGCCCCGGGCGTGCCACCCGAGCCGGACCCGGGCAAGCACGGCAAGAAGTGACACCGGACCCGACAGAGCTGCGGCACCGGTTGGTCGATGAGCTGGCCGTTGGCGGCAAGCTTGCCGAGCCGTGGCGGGAAGCGTTCCTCGCGGTTCCCCGGCATGCGTTCATCCCGGAGCTGGTGTGGCGCCACGAGAAGGACATCGCAGGCGAGCACGACCTGGTGCCGCTGCGGCGCGAGGACGATCCGGTCGGATGGCTGGAGTGGGCCTATCGCAACGGCTCGGTCGCGACCCAGATCGACGACGGACATCCCACGGGTGAGGAGTTGACCGGGTGGGAGATCAGCAGCTCGGCGTCGATGCCCACCGTGGTCGCCGAGATGCTCGTCGCCTTGGACGCTGAGCCGGGAATGTCGGTGTTGGAAATCGGCACCGGCACCGGCTACAACGCTGCGTTGCTCGCACATCGGCTCGGTGCCGACAATATCACCAGCCTCGAGGTCGACCCGGCCGTCGCCGAGCACGCCCGCACCGCACTGTCCGCCACCGGTTACGGCCCGGTCACCGTGATCACCGGTGATGGCGCGCACGGGCACCTTCCGCGCGCCCCGTATGACCGGGTGCTGTCCACCGCCATGGTGCGTACTGTGCCGCACCCTTGGGTCACCCAGACCCGGCTCGGCGGCCGGATCGTCACCCCGTGGGGCACCCCGTATCGGAGCGGATTGCTCGCGCTGACCGTCACCGAGCCCGGCCGCGCCGTCGGTGGGATCGTCGGGGAGGCATTGTTCATGTGGCTGCGCGAGCAGCGCATCCCCCGCTTCCGCCCCAGCGTTCTCGGCGACAAGTCCGGGGCGGTCGAGTCGAGCACCGAGTTGCATCCCTACCATGTGACTGGCAACTGGCACGCCGCCACCGCCATCGGCATCCGGGTACCACGCTGCCAGTTCGTCTGGATCGGCACTGGCGACGGCGGGACGCTGTGGCTGGTCGACCAGTGGTCCCGGTCGTGGGCCAGCCTGCACGTGACCGACGGCGGCAGTCCCTACACCGTGCGTCAATCCGGCACACGCACTCTGTGGGACGACGTGGAAGCCGCCCACCGCTGGTGGGTCGAGAAGGGAAAACCCGCAGTGGGTGACTGGCGGTTCACCGTCACAGCGGACAAGCAACAGATCGAATTGGTTGACTAGCTCCCGGGTGCGCAGGGGGTGTGGAGGGGGTGTGCAGGCTGGCGAGCCAGAACCGCAACCGTAGTACGCGCGTCGACTGACCGCATTTTACCGCCACTCATGCTTCTCACCCTCAATTGCCGCCATGCCCACCGTCTCCTCTAGATCGTCCGGCTCGTGGCTGCTGTCTTCGCGCCGCTGTTGTTGCACCCATTCCTCGGCTTCCTGCAGCGTCATCTGCCGTCCCAGCCGCCCGAACACCTGCCGCCAGATGAACTCCATTTCCTCGTCAACGTAGTACTCGATGATCTCAACCACGGAGCAACGCATCCTGCTGATGCGCCACCATCGGTGACGCAGCCGGCACCTTCGGCATTGTCCATACCGATCCACCCGATGCCATTCATGCAGATCCACCACCAAGCCCAGCAACCGAAGCAGTAGTTCATCGTCGCGATCTGGTGTCAGCCCACGGTCTGCCTGTTCAGCCAGCCGTTCCCGCAACCGCTCCCCGAGCAGTCGGTACGTCGCCTGCCACACGCTGCTCACGGCAGATGGTGGGGCGTTCCCGGGCGAACTTCCGCACGCACATCGACGTCTGCGACGACCTCTCCCTGTATCACGGTTATGGACTGTTGCTCGGCCCGCCGCTTGAACCGCTCCCCAATCTGGATCAGCCGCTCGGCGAAACCGTACTGCTCCTTAGCCGTCGCACTCTCGTCCATGACCCGCATGGCCAGCGGCGCAGTATCACTATTCACACGCGCCAACTCGGCCAGCAGCTCCCGGTCTTCCCGGATCACGAGGATGCTTCATTCGAGCGCTCGATGTCTACGTTGTCGATCGTTCCGGTAGCTACCGGCTCGCCGGCCCACGCCCTGCCGGCGTGTACTGATCCAGTGCGTCGGACGCCGTCACTCCCAAACGCCGCTTCGAGCGCCTCCCGCAGCCGACCAGCATCGTCAGCACAGACATAGGCGCTCGGCCCATGCCGCCAGGTCTGACACAGCAGCGCGCCGTGGCCCATGTCGGTCACCAGCACCGTGGCCGGCACCGGCACGCCCGGTCGGATGCTCCGCCCGATGTCACACCGCGCTTGCTGACCGTTGCCGTCACCGTGACGCACTGTGCCGGTGTTCTCGTTCTCCTGCGTCTCCTCGCTCACCAGCTCGTCAACCCCGATCCCATGTGCCCGTCCGTCGCTGTACGGCACCCAGGACCGGGGTGAGCCACCACACGCGGCACGGGGGCAGCGCTGCCGGCCTGGTTCGCCTCCGCCGACTGGCGGCTTGGCGTCACTCGGGGCAGACCGGTGGCTCCACCACGTCTGAGCGGCTCATACATCCCGGCCCTGGGGCCTGTGAGGAGTCTGGCGGTGTCGAGCTGGACCGGGAACAGAGACGAAGACGTAGATCCACAAGGCCACGGAATACGGCGTGGAACGGCAGACGACCCGGAGTTTTACCCGGAGGGTTGCGATGGATCGACGCTGTTTCTGCTGGTAGGAGTGTTATGCTTGGTAGTTGGTTAACGACGGAGAGGATACTGTGTCCCAGTGTCCCAGGAGCCGAACGATCTTTTGCGGGCCGCCCGAGAGGCGGCTGAGCTGACCCAAGGGCAGCTTGCTGGGCTGGCAAACGCCCAGGTTGAGCGGGCGACCAACAAGCCTGGCGCGATGGATGCGGACTACATCGGCAAGTTGGAACGCGGTGTGCACCGGTGGCCCAACCAGCACTACCGGCACGCACTGCGCGCCGTACTTCGTGTGGCGACCGATGCCACCCTCGGGTTCCACAGCAGGCGCAACCGTGCCGCTACTGTCGGACATACCCCCAGGCAGCTGGAGGGAGGAGATGAGGTGGAGCGGAAGGTCTTCGTGCGGGCACTGGCCGTCAGCGTCGCCGGTCTCGCCTTCAGCGACCCGGTGAGCGACTTCGTGGCCCGCGCCCGCGCAGCAGGTGCGGGTACCGGTGGGCGACGAGTGGGCGGAGCGGAAGTCGCTCAGGTTCGACACCAGGCGCGCATGTTCGCCAACCAAGATCACCTCTTCGGCGGCGGGATGTCAGCCCATGCAGCGGTCGCGCAGCTTTCTGTCTCGGCCACCCTGCTCGAGGGACAGTTCTCCACCGAGGCTGTGCGACAGCAACTGTTCTCAGCGGTCGCAGACCTGGCAGACGCCGCCGCTGGCATGTGCTTCGACGCGGGCTTGCATCAGCACGCCGAACGATGCTTTCGCTTCGCGGTGGGTTGTGCCACAGAAACGGCGGACTGGCCGATCCGCGCCAAGGCACTGTCTGGCCTGGCGAACCTTGCCGTTCATCAAGGACGCCAGGACGATGCACTCAGCTTCTCCGAGATGGCCCTGGTACGTACCGACCTCCTGACGCCGGTGGTGTGCGCAGTGATGCACACCAGGCACGCTCGCGCCCTCGGCGCTATCGGGTGCGAACGCGAATCCGACTGCGCCGCCGCGGTGGGCAGAGCCGAGGAATGCTTTGTCGCTGGTTCTGGCGACGAGCCGGAATGGATCGCCTACTACGACCAGTCACGTCTCGAACGGGACTGTGGCCGAGCGCTGCTAGGTCCTGCGTTGAACGGTGGCGAGTATGGACAGGCGCAACGCCGGCTGGCTGCGGCGATCGGGAGCTTTCCTGCTGGGCATTCCCGGGGCAAGGCGCTGGCAATGGCAGACCTGGCAGCGTTGACCATGGCGCGCGACGACCCCGCCTACGCCGTCGGGCTGGGACACGCAGCGCTGGACTCCGTTGAAGCTATTCGCTCAGACCGCGTACTGGAGGCGCTACGGCAGCTCCGTGGCGCCGGCCGGGACCACCAAAAGATGCCCATGGTGCGTGACCTGAATCAACGAGTAGATGAACTGCTTAGAATCACGTCGGTTTGATGTAGCCTCAGCGGGAAAGCTAGCGCGGACGGTCGGCGGTCACGATGGTGAGCGCGCTGACCGCGCTCGGTTCGGGCACTGGCAGGCCATCCTGCCGCATGCCGTCGAGGTGGAACCGTGGACGCGCAACTCGACATTGACCGCCGCGGGATGGGCGCGGTGACTCGGGTCTCACCGCACTACTTCGTCACCGACGACGAACTCGACCGCGCCGTCACAGTCGTGGCCGAGATCGCTGACAGCCCGGCATCGTGGTCAGCGTTCGGCGCCCGCGGCGGCCGCGAACCGTTCCAGGCGCAGGGCGAGATGCTGCACGCACTCGTCCATCGTCCGGCCGGACTCCTCGCGTAGCAGCCCGAGCGCGAGGTCGGCGACGAGCAGTGAGCCGCCGGCCAGCGCCGCGTCGTCGGGAAAGGTCCCCATGAGAGCCGCGACGCCCTCCGCGTCGTCGCGGTGACGGGCGGCGAGGACCCCCGCGGCGCGCTGCGCGGCGTCGACCATCTTCAGCAGGTGCTGGTGCTCGTCCGGTGGCAGGCTCATCCGGTGATCAGCTCGCGGGTGCTGCTGCGGGCGGTCTCGAGGCGGCGCCCGACGTCGGCCCAGTTCGCGACGTTCCACCACGCCTCGACGTAGTCGGCCTTCAGGTTGCGGTACTGGAGGTAGAACGCGTGCTCCCACATGTCGAGCAGCAGCAGCGGGACGGTGGCCGCGGCGAGGTTGTCCTGGTGGTCGTGGAGCTGCTCGATGATGAGCCGTTCACCGAGGCTCTCCCACGCGAGGACCGACCATCCGGAACCCTGGATGCCGAGCGCGGTGGCCGTGAAATGGGCGCGGAACGCGTCGAACGACCCGAAGTGCTCATCGATCGCGGCGGCGAGGTCGCCGTCGGGCTTGTCGCCGCCGTCGGGGGACATGTTGAGCCAGAAGACCGAGTGGTTCACGTGGCCCGCCAGGTTGAACGCCAGGTTCTTCGTCAGCAGGTTCACCGTCGCCGGCTCGCCGGAGCTGCGGGCTTCCGCCAGCTGCTCCAGCGCTGTGTTCGCACCCGTGACATAGGTCTGGTGGTGCTTGGAGTGGTGCAGCTCCATGATCTCGCCCGCGATGCGGGGCTCCAGGGCGCTGTAGTCGTAGGGCATGTCGGGCAGGGCGTACTCGGCCACGTCGTGTCTCCTCGCGTCGATGCAGGGGTAGTACTGCAACAGTGCAGCAGTAGCGTTGTGCTGGCAACATCGGGGGCTGACGCGAAGTTGTTCCGGTGGCACGGTGCGCCCTACCGGGCCACTGCCCTCGATGCCGCTCGGCTCAGCTTCACCGTGCGGTCGCACCAGTGCGAGGCCGACGGGTGCAGCGCAGGCACTCCCGACGGTAGTCGGCGTGCACCCCGGGGATGGGTCGTCCGCCGCGTTCGGGACGCGCGTCCAGCAATGCCGCGAGGTAGGGATGGGACCGGTGGGGACTGCGCCGCTGCCGCGCGCTCGAGGGCGGCCGGCTCGCTCAGCGGGTGGGTTCCGGGTGCGTCGCCGGGAACCAGCCGAGGGCTGTATCCGACTAGCACGGTGTGACCCTTCAGCTCGATGACGACGCCACCCCTACGGCCCGGCCACTCGCCCCACCCCGGGCAGGACTGCGGCCGCTGCTGTGGCGGCTGCACTTCCTCGGGGGGTTCCTCGCCGCTCCGGTGGTGCTGTCCCTGGCGCTGACCGGGATCCTGTTCGCCTGGAACCCGCAGATCGAGGCCACGCTGCACCGCGACGCGCTCACCGCCGTCGCGGCCGGCCCGGAGCGGTCACTGGGCGAGCAGGTCAGCGCGGCCCGTGATATCCGCCCGGACTGGTCGCTGGCCACGGTGGTGCCCGCCACCGGCACCCGCATCGGTGGAGGCGACCAGACCACCGCGGTGACGCTGAGCCCACCCGGCGGGGTCGGCGCCGAGTTCGGGCCCGCCGCCGGGTCGGTCACCGTCTACGTCGACCCGGCCTCCGCGCAGGTCACCGGAGAGCTCGCCGAGGAGCAGCGACCAGGGGAGTGGCTGCGGTCGCTGCACTCCAGCTGGCGGCTCGGGCCCATCGCCGAGCCGGTCACCGAGCTCGCGGCGAGCTGGGTGCTCATCTCCCTGCTGACCGGCGTGTACCTGTGGTGGCCGCGGACCCGGCGTGGGCTCCGCCGCGCGCTGCGCCCCCGCGGACACCGCCCCGGGCGGGCACGGGCGCGCTGGCTGCACTCCAGCATCGGGATGGTGCTGCTCGTGCCGCTGCTGGCGCTGATCGGCTCCGGGTTGAGCTGGACCACCTACGCCGGCGCCTGGATCGACGTCGCCCGCGCGCAGCTCGGCTCCACCACCCCGGCGGTGGCCACCAGCCTGACCGGACCCAGCACCGAAACCGGGCACGAGCACCACACCGGTCACCCCGGCCCCGGCGACAGCCCGGTGCCCGGCGTCGGCGGCGAGATCGACGGGGTCGCCGCTACCGCGGCCGGGGCCGGGCTCACCGGCCCGGTCGCGATCACCCCACCGGCCGGGTCCGGGGAAGCCTGGACCGTCGCACGGCAGGACAGCCGCTGGCCCGTCGAGCCCACCACGGTCGCCGTCGACCCCACCACCGGCGCCGTGGTCGACCAGGTGAGCTGGGCGGACTATCCGCTGCTCGCCAAGGCCACCACCCTGGGTATCGCGTTCCACCAGGCGGAGCTGTTCGGCCTGGCCAACCAGATCGGGCTCACCGCGCTCGCCGCCGGGCTGATCGTGCTCATCGCGGCCGGATACCGCATGTGGT
>JALYQB010000431.1 GCA_030856045.1 Actinomycetota bacterium | reverse complement strand
CGCGCGGTTGCCACGCCCGCCGAGCTGGACCTCGCCCGTGACGCGGTCGAGCTGATCGTCGAGCGGGGTTTCCATCGCGACCGGGCCCTCGCCGCGGCGCTCGCACGGCTGTTGGAGTCGTGACGGGCCAGGAGATCACCCTGACGCGAGGCACCCGGGGCGAGAGCCGCCGCGGGCCGGGCGCCAGGTCTCCCACCCGGTCTGCCACGTTCGGCCGCAGCAGTGCCCCGGGCCGGTCCACGAGCCCGGCCACGCGGAGAAAACGCAGCCGAGCTCGGCGCTGTTCTCGGCGCCGGCGTGCAGGCGGGTGATGTACCGGTTCACGATCCGGGTCTGCAGCGTGCGTCGCCCCTCGACATCGGAAGGCGAGGTCGCCGCCGGCGGCGATGTCCCGGACTACGACGACCCGACCGAGGTCGCGCAGGGCGCGGCCGGAATGTGGCTGCGTGCCCCGCCGGAGGTGGCGGCACAGTACGAGCGCTGACCAGTCCGTCAGGGAAGCGGACAGTCGCTCCCGGAAAGTCGCGCTGTGTCGCTGGGTGTGCTGTTGGCAGCTTTCGAGGAGTGTTTTAACGCGCCAATGTTCCATGCTTTTGAATGGGCGAGCTACTGATGATAAAGGTGACCAGGCCGCAGATGTAACGTGCCTGAGGTGAGCTTGGGCTGAGTGCGGCAGGTAAAGACGCTCAAGCGGGCTATGGTGGGCTATGGTGAAGATGCGACCGCTGGTGGCGTAGAAGCGCTGTGCACCGTGGCTGGCAGGGTCTTGTTCAACACGCCTGACAGTCGCCGTGGCCAGCACGTCTATCATTCAGCATCACCCCGCTCGACTGTCTCACCTGCAATCATGGCTAAGCCCAGGCTGCCGACGACCAGGAGCGCACGATGCCCCTCCGCAGCACCGACACCACCGTCCGCACTCTTGACGGCCTCCGGCTATCCGGCACGCTCGTCACGCCGGAGAATTCTTCCCAGCAAGCCATCATCCTCGTCCATGGTGGTGGTGTCACCCGCGAAGAGGGCGGGTTCTTTACGCGGCTGGTGACCGGGCTGGGTGAGGCCGGCGTGACGTCGCTGCGGTTCGACCTGTGCGGGTACGGCCAGAGCGAGGGACAGCAACAGGACTTGACCCTCTCGGCCATCCTCAACGACATCCGGGTTGCTATCGCTCATGTTCGGACGGAGTCGGGTACCTATTCAGTCAGCTTGCTCGGTGCCAGCTTCGGTGGTGGCATTTGCGGCTACTACGCGGCGAAGCGGCCCAATGAGATCACACGGTTGGTGCTGCTAAACCCGCAGTTCGACTACAAGAAACGCACCATCGATAATCGACCGTACTGGGCCAACGACTACATCAGCGATGAGGCTGCCCAGCAGCTCACCGAACAGGGCCACATCGACTTTACGCCCACGCTGAAACACGGTCGGGCTATCCTTAACGAGGTGTTTTGGCTCAAGCCCGACGAAGTACTCGGCGAGATCACGGCACCGACGTTGGTCGTTGCACGGCACCAAGGACACCTTCGTACCGATCGAGTCATCACGGGCGGCAATGGCTCAGTTCCGGACCCAGCACAAGCTCGTGGAGATCGAGGGCGCCCAGCACGGCTTCGCGGTCCACGAAGATCCGCAGTACCTCAACCCGCAAAGCCAGGAGTGGCAAGCGTCCGTCATCCGGACGGTGACGGACTGGCTCACCACCGAGTCGTAGCTGCTGCCTGGGTGGCCGCCATCGCGTCGCGTAGCTCGTACACGGCCGGCCGGCCATTCCATGGTGTCAGCGTGTGTGCTACCTCGGCCAGTACGCGCAGCGTGCGCCGTGAGTTGGTTGCAATCGCTACGTCGACCGATGTTAGCCCACTCGTGCTGCCTCGTCAGGCTCACCGCTGAGGGCGAGTGCGGCTGCGCGGCGTGCTCGGAAATAACCCGTGTCTCGTCGTGACAACGAGGCGTTTGCCAGCACGTCACCGAACACCACAGCCGCCCGCCCCGGCTTGCCTGCCTCCGTGAAGGAACTTGCATTGCGGAGCAATAGCGTGCTGTCGTTGAAGTAGGCACCGAGTAAATCAGGTTGTTCATGATCGGCGGTTGTTTGCACGAGGAGTTGGCGGGCGTCATCGAGCTTCCGTTCGACTGCGGGAAGTGGCTCTCCGAGCATGGCCATCCCCAGCGCTTCTTGCTGAGTGACCTCGGCGCGTACTCTGGTCGGCAACTGCCATGGGCCGTCCTGAGCAGCCTGCGCCAGTGTGGAGACGCGCAGTGGATCACGGGCGTCATAGGCCATCTGGGATTTCTTGAGCAACACGTGGCCCTGCATCGGGAAGTCGCCGGCTTCTTGCGCCCACTCAGTTGCGCGGTCGTACCAGAAACCAGCCCGCACCGGGTCGTTGGTATCGCGGTAAAGCCAGCCCGCGAACTCCGCACCGCAGGCACCGAAAGACAGCAACTCGCGCCGGACAGCTGGCTGTACTTCGCGCCCGTGTTGCTCGATGGCACGGAGCAGACCCAGCACGGTTGGCAACGTCTTCGTGGGACCCAGCTCGCCATCGTCGACCATGCAGGCGTCGAGCTGGTGGCGGAAGTAGCCAACGACCGGGCCGTCGAAGTAGCGGCGGGCGCCGACCAGGGCTGCATCGACGTGCTGCTGCTCATCGACGTTCAGCGCCGAAGGTGGTCCATCCGCTGTCACCGGCTCGTTTAGCAGTTCCTCGAGCCGTTCGGCCGACACCTGCAAGTAGCGGGCTAGCTTCGGTCGTAACTGGGACTGCGGCCCGCCTTCGATCGCCCCACTTTCCCATCGTCGGACGGTCGTCGGGTCGATGCCCAGCCGCTCAGCAAGCCCTTCCTGGGTGAAGCCGAGTGTCTTGCGTCGCTGGGCGAGGCGGTGCCGCTTGGCCGCCATTTACGCCTCCTTGATCCCGCTTGGGTCCTAATCTCCGCTGGTCAGCCTAGCTTACGCACTGTTGGCGCTCGGAGGCCGCCAGGGCGGCGCCCTGGCTACGGCCAGCTACCGGTGGTTATATGCGGGTTTGGGGGTATTCAGCTGACCGGACTATGGCAGGTCAGCGGCTCGCCAGGGTCGCGCCGCTCGCGCGCGGTCCAGACTGGGTGGGTGCCCGCCGCCCCCGGGGGGTGTGGGCCGGACCTTCTTGGGCTAGGAG
>JALYQB010000402.1 GCA_030856045.1 Actinomycetota bacterium | reverse complement strand
CGTCACCGCCCGCGAGGCGCACCACGTGGTCCTCCCCCACCGGGTCCAGCGTCACCACGCCGCCGAGCCCCCGCGGGTCGGTGAGCGCGCGCCGGACGACGGTGCGCACGTCGTCGTCGGACAACGGTTGCAGCTGCAGTACCAGCGAGCGCGACAGCAGCGGCGACACCACGGAGAAGAACGGGTTCTCCGTCGTGGCGGCCACGAGCAGCACGACGCGGTCCTCGACCGCGCCGAGCAGCGCGTCCTGCTGGGTGCGGGAGAAGCGGTGGACCTCGTCGATGAACAGGACCGTGGCGTCGCCTCCCTCGCGGCCGAGTCGCCGACGGGCTGCGTCGATGACCGCCCGGACCTCCTTGACTCCCGACGACACGGCGGAGAGGGCCTCGAAACGCCGCCCGGTGGCCTGCGACACGAGCCGCGCGAAGGTCGTCTTCCCGGTCCCCGGCGGGCCGTAGAGGATCACCGACGCGGCGGCGCCACCCTCGACCAGGCGCCGCAGCGGAGCGCCGGGCACGAGGAGGTGCTCATGCCCGACCACCTCATCGAGGCCCACGGGCCGCATCCGGACCGCGAGCGGTGCGGTGGCACCCAACCGCTCCGCCGCGCGCTCCTCGGCCTGCGCGGCGAACAGCCCCTCCTCGAAGATCCCGTCCTGACCGGTCACGATGCACGACGGTACCGGCCGGCAGATCACCTACGCCCGGTCCTACCGGGTGCGGACCGGCGCCCAGTGCGTCGCGCGGTCGTCCACCCCGATCGACCCGGCGGCGGGCGGCAGCCGAGCCGACCCGCCCGCCAGGTCACGCAGCAGGATCGATGCGGCGTGGGGCAGCAGATCCCGACCTCGGTACCACAACCACGGGATGCCCTTGACCAGCAGCCAGACCAGGTGGTGCGCCGTTCCCGCGACGACCACCGCCACGTCCGGGTGCAGTTGCAGCGATGCCGGCAACTGCCGGTCCCGGACGCACCGCATCCGCGCTCCGGTGAAGGCCAGGTTGGCGCAGCACGGTGCGCCCAGTGCCCCGGCGAGCAGCGGTCCGAAGCCGCGCCACCCGCCGTCCCGGGCCGGGTCGCCGAGCCCGACGGCCGTCGAGTCGCCGAGCAGCACCATCCTCTCGACCGACCGGCCGGCCGGGATGTCCACGGTCACTCCGTGATCATCACGCGGGCACCACCACGAGCCGGTAAGGACGACGTGACGAGCAGGAGATGCCTGCGCGAACGATCGGGGCGGGCTCCGGTGACAGCCGGTTCAGCGCAGCGCGGGGTACGGCGGCAGCGCCACACCGGTGACGTCGAACCGCCGGCGCAGCGCTGCGGCGACCGCGGCAGAGTGCACGGCGAGCGCCGTGCTGCCTGCCGCGCCGGCGTCCTGCGCGAGGGCCTCCCAGCGGTCGACGAGAGCACGGGCATGCGGGCTCGGGTCGGCGCCGGGCAGCAGCCACCACGTGCTCGACCACGTCCACAACAGCTGGCTGTCGAGCAGCAGCCCCGCGGACGAGTCGCGGTCGCCGAGCTCCGGCCACAGCGGAGCCACCTCAGCGTGCCATGCCGACACCATCGCGTCGGACAACCTGCGCGGGATGGTGTAGCCGGACCACGACGACGGCAACGACGCCCGCAGCTGCGCCGCATCGAGCAGCGCGGTGCGGTACCCGCCGGATTCGAAGTCGATGAACCGCACGGTGCGGCCGACGACCACGGCGTTGTCGGGGCCGAGGTCTGCGGGGCTGTACGCGCGGTAGAGCTTGCCGTCGAGCAGCCTGGCGGCGCGGCGCGCGAGCGCGCGGACCCCGGCAGGCGTGGTCGTCGCGAGCCGGTCCTCCAGCAGGTCGGGCAGACCCTCGACCGCGGCGAGCCCCTGCTCCCGGACGGGGTCGGTGGACCGGTGCTCACCCAGGCGCCGCAGCAGCGCGGCGAAGTCGGGCTCCCGCCCGGCGGTGGCGGCGTGGAGCCTGCCGAGGGCGCGGGCCCAGTCCAGCAGGGCACGCACGGCCACAGCGGGCTCACCGCGCATGAGGGTCCCCGCGACCGTCGCCGAGCGACCGAGGTCCTCGAGCACGAGCAGCCGCTCGGTCGGGTCCGAGGCGATGAGGGCGGGCCCGGGGCGGTGGTCGAGGTGCAGCGCGGTGAACAGCTGGCAGCTGGCGGCCTCCCGGGCGAACGGGTCGATCGCCCCGGCCGGCGCCGGGACCGTGCTGTGCTTGATGACGAGGGTGCGCGGCAGCGAGAAGGGGTTCCGCGCGACGCGCACCCGCAGCACCACGGAACGGTCGCTGCCGCCCAGGTCTTCGGGGTCGGCCAACTCCACCGCCGCGCCCATCCGCGCGGTGAGCAGCGCCTCCGCCACCCGCATCGTGGCGGCGACGTCCGCGGCGGCGACGTCCGCGGC
>JALYQB010000400.1 GCA_030856045.1 Actinomycetota bacterium | reverse complement strand
CTTTAGCACAAAACCACTATCTTTCCCTCTTGATAGAGACAGCACCGCCATGTGCTGCGAAGGCGGCGCGGTCCACACGCCCCACGAAGGAGGATGTTTTATGCGCAGAATTGCTGCGTTGTGTGCTGTGGCGCTTGTCGTGATGGCCGCTACGGCTACGTCCGCTCTCGCCGCGGAGGGCGGCGCGAAGGGTCTCCCCTTGAAGTCTGCCGCGGCTCTGGCGATTTGCGAGAAGAGCGGCGGGACGTTCGTGGATGTGAGCCCGTTGGTGTACGCCTGCGTGTTCCCGAACAACAGCACCCCCCAAAACCGCAAGAAGGCCGCGAAGATCTGCAAGAGCCTCGGCGGGACGTTCGTGGATGTGAGCCCGTTGGTGTACGCCTGTGTCCTGCCGGGTGGAACGCTGCCCGGCACCGGCGGCCTGCCCATACCCGACACCGGCGGCCTGCCCATACCCGGCACCGGCGGCCTGCCGTCCCCGGCGTCGTGAATCAGGATCAGTAACAGGGACGGATAGGTTGGACCGGAGGGCCGCTTCGAACGGCGGCCCTCCGGCTTCTAACAGCCGGCCGGAGCCTGTCAAGTCGAATGAGACAGCCGGTGTCCCGCTTGCGCTGCTGCGCACCGCGGCGCGCGAGCTGCTCGAGCACCAGTTGCTGCGGGCGCCTCGTCGAGCTGGACCGGGATGAATCCCAGCCAGCGGATCGCGGCCGCTGCGACGTGCCAGGCAGGTCCGAGCATCGCTCGCGCGGCATCGCGGCGGGCTGGCCACGCGGCCGCCGCGATGAGTGTGACCAGCTCCTATCTTGCGGTCTCGATCGGCGTTGAGCTGGTAGGGCGGGCGTCGTTGGTGGTGGGCGTGGGGCTGGGGTGCGGTTTCGGGCTCGCCGAGACGACGCTCGGCGCCGAGCGCCTGGGCGCGAACGGGCTCCTGGGGAGAGGAGATCCCTCGGTCGATGTCACGACCGGGAAGTCGGGTAGCCGCGACCTCTGGTATCGTTGGCTGAACCACCGGAGGGTCTTTGTGCGGGGGGCACCCACAGAACTTTCCGCCAACTAACTCGGCGCCCCTCCCAGAGGGGGAAAAACATGAAACACCTTCATCGCCACCGAATCCGCAGTGGGATTCTCGCTGGCCTTGTGGTAATGGCCATGGGGTTGCTCAGCGGCGCAACAGCCGCCTACGCCGCCACCGACTGCGTCGTGAGCGTTGGCGTGACGCAGACCGCTACGACCGTGACCGGAACCTCCGGTAATGACACGATCGACTGCACCGGGGCGGCCCCCGGCAAGACGATCGAGGGCAACGACGGCAACGACACCATCACTGGCACGGCGTTCGACGACACGATTAACGGCGGCGACGGCAACGACACCATCACCGGCGGCGACGGCAACGACACCCTCACCGGCGGCGACGGCGACGACACCCTCACCGGCAGCGGGGGGAACGACAGCCTGACCGGCGGCCTCGGCGACGACACCCTGAGCGGCGGTGTCGGCGATGACGTCCTGGACGGTGGTCTTGGCACTGACACCCTGCAGGGCGACGCTGGCGACGACACGCTGGCGGGCCCTTCCACCGACACCCTCGTGGATACTCTCAATGGCGGGGAAGGCACCGACACCTGCCAGGGACCCGCGCCGGACGGTGACACCCTCGTCTCCTGCGAGCAGCGCTTCGCCGCGAGGTCTGACACGGCTGTGCGTAATTGCGAGAAGCGCGGCGGGCTGTTCGTCGATGTGAGCCCGTTGGTGTACGCCTGCGTGTTCCCGGACACCCGTGCCCAGGGCCGCGGTCAGGCCGCGAGGACTTGCGAGAAGAGCGGCGGGTTGTTCGTCGATGTGAGCCCGTTGGTCTACGCCTGCGTCCTCCCGGGTGGGACGCTGCCGAATCCGTTCCCGCAGTTGCCCGTGCTCAACGCCTGAACGACGCAGGTTGGACCGGAGGGCCGCTTGGATAGCGGCCCTCCGGCCTTAAATGAGCCAGGCCGGGTTTCGCGGACTGACTGGATGGGTGATCTGTGTGACCAGTCGAAGCCTGATCGGCTTACAGTGGCTCGACCGCGAAGAGCGGGCGCCTCCACCTGATGAGTGATCCCGCGTGAACTCCGGATCACCTGGC
>JALYQB010000369.1 GCA_030856045.1 Actinomycetota bacterium | reverse complement strand
GACAGCGCCACGTCCACCCAGCCGGTGAACAGGTTCTTCGCGTTCCACTCGCTCTCGCCGTGGCGGAGCAGCACGAGGGTGCCGATGCTCATGACGGCCCACCTTGCCAGGTACGCCAGTCCCACCGCGCGCCCGCCACTGCCCGTCAGACCGCGGAGTGGAGCCACTTCGTAGTCCGGCCGCCTGTCACACCGCGAAGTGGCTCCACTCCGCGGGTCACATCGTCGTGGCACGGGGAACGGCGGCGTGGCACACGCTCGCAACGGCCAGCCGGAGACCCCTCTCTGCGGGCTGCTCCCAGCCCTCAGGGCGGATCGAGGCCGTAGAGCAGCGAGACGGGGTTAGCGACCGAGACGGGTTAGCGACGGAGTGTCAAGGGTCACAACTGGAACGGTACCGCTGCAGCAGCAACCGCCGCTGCCCCCGCCTGAAGGGGGGCGCAGAGGGGACAGACCTCCAAGTAGCGGCAACGCCGCGCCGCTCGCAGACCGCTGACCAGCCGAAACTAGGTGGGGCGGGTGGGGCTCGAACCCACGACCTGACGGATCATGAGGGAACACGGAAGCTCCTCGCACGGCCTCTACCAGCAACGGCGATAAGCCAGTTCACCTCCGTGGTGGCTGCTGGACCCACCAATCGCCGCCCGTTCGTGTCACGACCCGTGTCACGAACCGGTGCCGTCCGGTAGCCGATGGCGGTACCGGAATGCTCCACCAGCCGGCTCGGTCTCGCCAGTCCTCGGCGCCGCGGGCCGTCGGCGGCGACCACCGACTCGAATTCCCGCGGACCAGTGCTCGCACACACATCCCAGTCAGACCCCGCCCAGTGATCTTCGTCCAGGGTCTCGTCGACTGCTCCGCCGACGGCAGTAACGGGTTCACCACCGAAAGCGAAGTCTCAGGTGTCACCTGCTGGATGAGATCGTCAGGATGGGTAACCATGGAACTGCTGGGTCTGCTGTTGGTCCTTGGGTTCGTGATCTTTCTCGTACGCCGGGGATTCCAGGATTCGGACAGGTCAGGCCGTGCGCGTACTGGCGCGCCTCGGCACGACTTGTCGATCGATGATCTTCGCCAGACCCTGCAACGTGGCGCCTTGCCGACGCCTGTCCAGGTATCGTTCAGGCTGCACCCGGGTGAGGAGTGCTACGGCGTAGCGGATGCCGACGTCGAGCAGTGGCGCGAAGGCGACGGCACGTACACGGAGAAACACGTTGGCTGGGCCGGAGGGCTGACTGGGTTGGCGATCGGCACGGCTGTCACTGCCACCGGCAACAGACGCCGCCGGGCAGAGGCAGCCCGCAACGCAGCAGAGCGGTGGCGCCTGGTTGGCCACTACCGGATTTACGTCACGAACGAGCGTATCGCCTTTGAGGGTGTCGGCGGCCGGGAGTGGCACGAGCTTTGGCTGCATGGAGTGCGGCGAGTCGAGCTAGATGGCGCAGCCGTCGTCGTCCAGGTCGTCAACGAACCTTCTTCACGTCTCCTCCTCGCTCCCACCGACTACTGGTACCTGTTGTTGCGTCGGCTCGCAATGGACGAGCTGCCCCGCCGCGGGCAAGCTGAGTGAGCCGGCGGCACGTCGGCGAATCCGGTGTCGCGTGAGTCTGTGACAGTGACGTGATGACCTGCCCGTCCTGACATCCATCGCGGCGTACAGATCCATTGTCCCCATCCGCGCGTAGTCGAAGGTACGCTTCTGGGTCTTGCCGAAGTCGATCGGCAGCAGCGGCTGCGTGCGGTCCAGCGCCTGGATACCCGACTTCGCGTCCACCGACACCACGACTTCCCCCGGCCGGCGGGTTCAGGTAGAGACCGACGACGTCGCGGACCTTCGCCTCGAACCGGGGATCCTTCGAGATCTTGAACGTACCCTGCCGCCACGGCACCAGGCCGTGCTCCCGCCACAGCCGCGACACCCAGGTCTGCGACACCCAGGTCTGCGACACCCAGGTCTGCGACACGTAGACGCCTTCGGTCTTCCCTGCTCGACCGCCGCGACATCACTGAAAGCGGCCCGTTGGGCAAACCCGCGCCATGAACCGACCATTCAAGATCCCCAAGATCATATTATGATCTTGGAACGACTGTGGCCGCGACGTGGCCCGTAAACTATAACCGCCGCAACACGCTGACCTTGCACGCCTATAGGCGCAACGAGTAGCTACACTACAGACAAATACGGGCGCAGTGAGGCCCCTCCACCGACATCCGCAGATGACACGTTCGGCAACCACAAGGGTCGCCGGAGTCGATCTACTCCGGGACAGCTGCTCGCTACAGACAGACAGGTTGCCGTCATCGACACTTACCCGCCAGTCCCGGGACGCGGTGCCCTGAGCTAGGGTTCGAGAGTAAGCTCTTACACAATGACCAGTTATCGGGGGCGCGCTCACGGGGGACAACTCGATGACCACGGGTGACTTCGACAACCCGCCGACGATCGAAAACACGATCGTGGCACTCCGTCGCCAGGTGGCCGCCGCACCCCGGGACATCGATGCGCTTGTCGGGCTTTCCGATGCGCTGACCCAGCAGGTCGATGCCGACGAGACGCGCACCCCGGTCGCCGACGACGCCGATGAGCCGATCGAGTTGCTGAGAGTCGCAGCCGAGCTGGCTGTCGAGCATCCGCAGCTGCGAGCGGCGATTCTGGCCGACCTCGGGCAGAAGTTGACCTGGCGTTTCGGAGTCCTGCTCGACAAGGATCCGACCCAGGAAGACCAGCTCAAGCAGCAGCTGGACGAAGCGATCCGCTGCCATCGGCGAGCATTGGACAGCGCTGCCGAGGCAGGTGTCACCGAAGAGTTCATCAGCATCGAGCTGGAAGCCGTTCTGCAGCTGGTCGATCTCCTGCGGCTGCGCTTCACGGCGTTGGGCGAGCTGGGCGAGCTGTCCGCCGCGATCGGGTACCAGAAACAGATCCTCGGTGTGCTCGACGAAGACGACGAGGATCGGCCCGAAGTGCTCTACCGGCTTGGTCTGGACTACGCCACCCGCCACGACCAGCAGACCGAGACCGCGCAGCAGGACCAGGAACGCGCGATCGCCTGTCTGCGGGAGCTGCGCGGGCTGATCGGCGACGACTACCCAGCACGCCAGGAACTGGCCACCCTACTCGGCCTCATCCTCGGGTACCGCGTCCTGGAGGACGTAGCGGAATCCTCCGACGAGGACTTTGCGGAGGCGGTCGCGGAACTCACCCTCGCTCGGCAGGCACCCGTCACTGAAGACGATGCGTCGGATGTCGTATCGGTTCGGTTCCGGCTGGGGATGGTGCGCGCCTTCCGTTACCTGAATCGAGGCGGCGATGCGGACGACCTCGAGGTAGCCCTCGCTGAACTGGGCGAACTGGCTGACCACCCGGACACCCCGAAGGACCAGGCTGATCGCTGCCACCTGACGTTGGCCATGCTCGAATACCTCCGTACCGCGCCGGTCGAGCTACGCCGCGGTCCGGAGCTGTTCGCCGCGGACGGAAAAACCCGGCTCCGGGAGGTGTTCGCCGCACTCATCACCGCCCGCGGTGCAGACACCGGTCACGCCGTGCGGCGCCATCTGGACGCGATATCGGAGTCCTCGGCGGCTGATCCGCAGCTCTCGATGCTGGTGCGCGGGTTGCGGACCGGAACGTTCGAGTACAGTGATACGAAAGACGAAGGCAGCCGGACCGCCGAGTTGAACGACGCGGTGGCTTGGCTCGATGATGCGGATCCTGAGTTCACCGCACTCGGCGCACCGGTCGAGCTGACCGTCCTCCAAGCAAACGCGCGTGCCGCCATCGCTCACCAGAGCGGCGACCGCGCCGCGGCCATCATAGCGGCCGACCAGGTCGCCGAGTCGGTAGCAGCGCTCGACGAGGACCACCCGCTGCGTACCCTCACGCACGACCTGCTGAGTACCCTGATCGGTGGCATCGCACCGGCCGGCTCGGCGGCGGAGAGCTCGGCCGCGATCGCCACCATGGAACGGCTCCTGACGGAATTACCGGACGACCATCCCGATCGGGCCCGCGCATTGACCAAGGCAAGCGCGTTGCTGTTCAACAGCATGGCCCAAAACAGATCCGCAGTCTCCTTCGACCGGGTCCGAGACATGCTGACCCGAGCGACCGAGCGCGCCGCTGCCGACGACATCAACGAATCATTGAATCACTTCCTGCTCGGCGGACTGAACGGACTCCAGGGAACCTTCGAACACGACATGGTCATGCTCAACAGCGGAGTCGACCTGCTGAAGAAGGCGATGGGGAAGGTACCGGAAGGGCATCCGCTGCACAGTATGATCGGCCCTGCTCTCGGGACGCTGCTCTACGGGCGGGCCTTATTGGGCGGGGATCTGGAGAACTACGATGCGGCCGAGTTCTACAGCGCAGAGCTGGTCCAGGCTGATGAGGGCCCTGAGTTGACCGAGCAGCGTCGAACGATGCGGGCACTCGGCGACTATCTGGCGGCTGGGGCCAAGCTGGCGCGGAATCGACACAACCTGGATGCCACGCTCCTCGACGAGGCGATCGGGCAGATGACTACCGCCGCGGAGCAGCTCTCCGACGATAGCTTGCTGCGCCAGCAGGTCTCATCGAATATCGATGGGCTGCGGATTACTCGAGACGCGTATCAGCTGGCGGGCCACGACGTCGATCTCGCATCGGCGGACTCCGAACGCTTAAGGGCGGGCGTCGACGCGCTCCTGGCCAAGGCGCGCGACACACCCGAAGAGCGCTTCGACCACGTGTCGGACACCGGTATCGCAGCCATGGCGCTGGTCGGTCGGGCATTTCTGGTCAGGGACCTGAGCGCGCTTGACCGCGGCATCTCCATGTTGGGCAAGCTGTGCGCCACACCCGAGCTTTTCCCGCATGAACTGCTGTCCATACTGAGCTGCCTG
Organism: Actinomycetota bacterium; assembly: GCA_030856045.1. Lineage (GTDB taxonomy): Bacteria > Actinomycetota > Actinomycetes > Mycobacteriales > Pseudonocardiaceae > JALYQB01. Next base: position 18,966 of record JALYQB010000369.1, on the reverse strand, counting down.
AGCATGAGCTTGCGACTGAGGTACCAGCACTTCCGCCGACCACGAGATCTCAACAATGCGATCGACCGGTTAGAGCAGGCCGAACTCCTGATCCAGCAGAACCCTCCCGGCGGCGCAGACGTCGCCCCGATCCTGCATCTGCTGGGCGACTGCTATCATGAGCGGGCCGATCCACTTCGTCGGGACCGGCAACGCGCGGTCGATGCCGGCATGCAGGCGTTGCGCGAGCGCGCCAACGACGTGCTGCTGCAGAACAACTCCGAGCGGGCGTTGAACACCGCTATCGCCACCAGCGGTGAAGCGGCGGACGTCGCCCGCTGGTGCATTACCGCAGGCAGGGACGAGGCCGCCGTGCACGCGCTGGAACTCGGCCGGGCGATCGTGCTGCATTTCGTCACCATCGATGCAGGCGTCCCGGCCTTGTTGCGCGAGGGTGGGTACGCTGATCTCGCCGCCGAGTGGGAGGCCGAGCCGGATCGAGCCTCGGGTGCCGTCGAGCTGCCCTGGAACCTAGGCAACGATGCGAAAGACCAGGATCGACGTGCCCGCGCGGCCGCGGAGATGATGACGAACCTGAGCGAGGTGGCCGTCCCGGGCGATCTGCGGCATCGCGTGCTGGAGGCCGTCGAAGGCACCGAAACGTACGTCCGGCTGCTGGACCCGCCTGCGGTCGCCGACATCACCGCTGCGTTGACTGCGACCGGGTCCAGCGCGCTGGTCTACCTGCTGCCCGCCCACGATCTCCACCCAGGTCTCGCCATGATCGTCCACGCGGACGGCACGGTGCAGCCACGGGAGCTACCCGGCCTGCGCTGCGGCGCGGGCACCGTGTTCGACGCGTTCAGTCAGGCGCAACACGTCGTCCAGACCGCGGCGCCGAAGTCCGCCGAGGAGGCGAGAGCCCGGCAGCACTGGACGTCGCGATTGAACGAGGTCTGCGACTGGGCCTGGACCTCGGCCATGGCCGAGGTATTGGCCGTGCTCGGCAACCCCCAGGGCGGGCGTCCGGCCCGGCTGGTCCTGGTGCCGGTCGGTGAACTGGGCATGGTGCCGTGGCACGCCGCTCGCCGCGGCGTGCCGGGTGGCGAGTTGCGCCATGCCTGCCAGGACGCGGTGATCACCTATGCCGCGTCGGCTCGCCAATTCGTCGACACCTCCCGGCGCCGCAAGCTGCCGTGGACCAGCACACCCGCGGTAGTTCGGGTCAGCGACGGCCTGTTCTTCGCTTCCGAGGAGACCGAGGAGATCCACCGGCACTTCTACCCGAAGGGTATCTACCTGGGCGCGAGGCGGAACAGACGCAGCCGGGCGACGGCCACCAGCGTCCGGGACCTGTTGCCGAGCAAGTACTCGGCAGGCGCATCGCTGTTGCATCTGGGCTGCCACGCTTTCCTCGACAATCCTCCCCTCGACTCCTTTCTGAAGCTGGCGGGTAACTCGACGCTGTACGTACGGGACATACTGGAGCAAACCAGAAACCGGCCGGTGGATGCCGAAGGCGGCCTCGTCATCCTCGCCGCCTGCGCCAGCGATCTGACCAGTGGCGCATACGACGAGGCGCTGACGCTGGCGACCGCATTCCTCGCCGCGGGAAGCGTCGGTGTGATGGGTGCCAAGTGGGCGGTCGACGACGGTCCCACGGCGCTGTTCATGGTGATGTTCCATCACTACTTGAACAGTGGCTACAATGATCCGGCTACGGCACTACGCGCGGCACAACGATGGATGCTCGACAGACGACGCAAGTTACCGAGGAGGATAGGCCACAGGCTTGCCGATGAGTTGACCCAACTCGACCTGACCGAGACGGCAAGCTGGGCCGCGTTCACCTACCAAGGCCGATGACGGGCCCGGCAGAAAGGCTGCAATGATGCCACCGCGCACCTCCTCGAAGGAGGAGCCGACCACGCCGTTCGGTATCGACCTCGGCACCACGCACTCCTGCATCGCCTATGTGGACGGGGTGTCGGGCCGGCCGGTGGTCGTGCCGAGTGCCATCGGTGAGGACACCACGCCGTCGGTCGTCTATTTCGAGGGGCGCGATCAGGTGATCGTGGGCAGCGCGGCCAAGCACTCGGCCGTACTGGCCCCCCATCTGGTCGCCCAACTGATCAAACGCGAAGTGGGTCGACGAGACGTCGTCGCGGAGTACCATGGGCAGAAGTACTCGCCCGAGAAGATCTCGGCATTGATCCTGCGCGAACTGGCCCGGGCAACGCAGGAGCACACCAATCTGGCCGTGCGCGAAATAGTGATCACGGTACCCGCCTACTTCGGCATCGCCGAGCGAGAGGCCACCCGCAAGGCGGGCGAGATCGCCGGACTCACGGTGCTCGACGTGCTTGCCGAGCCGGTGGCCGCTGCGTTGCACTATCAGGCACTGCACGCGTCGGATCCGAGCGCCGCACAAGGAATCCGGCACTTGCTGGTCTGCGACCTCGGCGGCGGGACATTCGACACCACCGTGATCCGCATCGATGGAGAGGACATCCACGTCATCTGCACCGACGGTGATCCCCGGCTCGGCGGCGCGGACTGGGATGACCGGATCCGCGAGCATCTGATCGCCGGTTTCACCGCCCAGCATCCGCGGCTCGATCCAACCGCGGACGAGGAGTTCATCCAGGGGCTCGCCTCGACCGCCGAGCAGCTCAAGAAAGACTTGAGCCGCACCGAGTCTCGCCGTACCGACGTGCGGTTCGCCGGCGCGGTGGCCCGGCTGGAGCTGACCAGAGAAACGCTCGAAGAGCTGACCGCCGATCTACTCGACCGCCTAGTTGAGATCACCGAACGGACCATCACGCTCGCCCGGCGCAAGCGAGTGACCAGCTTCGACGATGTCGTCCTGGTCGGTGGTATGACGAGGATGCCCGCGGTGGCACGACTGCTGGCTGATCGGCTCGGGCTCGACGCCCGCCTGCACGAACCCGATCTCGCCGTGGCCAAGGGAGCCGCGTTGTTCGCGCGCATCGGGCAGACCAGACAGACCGTGCACTCCGCAGCCGGAGGAATTTCGCGAGCGGCTGCTGAAAATGCCGCTGACCATCTCGGCATCAGTGTCGAACAAGTGGAGGCTATTGCGGCGAAAAAGGTGACCACCGTGGCGCCGAGGGCGTTTGGGGTCAAGGTGACCGACCCGCGGGACCCCCTGTTCCAGACCGATCCGGTCGCCGCGCGGCAGATGATCGTGCACCTGCTGACGGCCAACACCTCGCTGCCAGCCGATACCGGGCCGTACCCATTCATGATCGCTTTCGAGAACCAGCGGATCGTGGAAATCGAGGTATGGGAGCAGCAGGGTGCCGTGGCATCGGATGAGCTGAGCCACAACACGCTGATCGGAAAGGGCATGATGACGGGGCTGCCGCCCCGCCGACCGGCCGGTTCCCAGTTCGAGGTCACCTTCTTCATGTCCGAAACCGGTACCTTGACCGTGTATGCGAGCGAACCGGACTCCGGCGCCGAGATGACCTTCGACCTGCAGATCGGCGGGATGGACCAGGCCGCCGTCGACGCCGCACGAACCAGCATCGCTAAGCACGAAGTCACCGGCTGATCAACGCGACGGCCGGCAGGCAGGAGGCTGATATGGGTCTGTACCACGCTATCGAGACGCTCGCCGCGGACTGGGACGTCATTCGAGCGGAGCTCGACGACAACACAGTCGCCGAGCTCGGTGCGCTGGTCGCCCAGTTCGTCGCCGAACCGGTCCCCGAGTTCGCTGCCGAGATCGCCGAGCAGATCGCTGGGCTGCTCAGCGATTTCCTGCCGGTGCACCACCCGTTCCGTCGCGCGCTCGGTACACCGGAGAACCGCCTCTCGCCGGGCACGCACCGCAGCGAAGGAGCGCTGACGTCCTGGCTGAGGTCCTCCGAAGCACTCCGCGCGCACGTGGTGCCGGCCGACCCATTGCCCACAATGGACGATGTGAGGCGAGGAGCCGAGCAGTGGTTGCTGGCCGAGAACTCACTCAGTGCGGCAGAGATCCGCGAACACGGCCAGGACCCGGAGGATCCGGACCTCATTCGGCTCGATCGGGAGGGCGGGGGTTTCCAGTGGCCTGCCTTTCAGCTCGACCACACCGGGCAGCCACTGGATCTGGTCAGGCGAGTGAATCGAATTCTGGACGTAGCGGACGACCCCTGGGGGGTCGCGGACTGGTGGCTGGGCGGCAATGTCTGGCTGCGGGGTGTCCCCGCCGACCTGATCGGACGGATCGACGACCAAGACCTGATCGACGCTGCACTCGGCGAGCGGGCGGAGGTGTGACGCGTGCCTGACTACCTGCCACCTCCGAACTACTCCGACACACCCCACCGATACCTGCTGCCCACGGACACGATGTTATGGCGCGTGCACCGGCAGAAGGACGAGCCGACGGACTTCACCAAGTACCACGGCAATCGGCGATTCCAGTACGGCCGATTCGCTGGGAGCGCGGCCGATCCTTACGCCACCTGGCATGCGAGCCAAGATATCGCGACCATCCTGGCCGACATTTTGCTGCGCAGCACGCAGGTCTCCCCCACCGGTTACCGGATGGTGCGCCGCGTCGCAGTCACCGGGCAACGCGCCAGCGCGCTCAGCACGTTGATGGAGCTGGAACTGGTCAGCCTGCGCAGCGCGCCCGACCTCGCAGCGGTCGCCCAGGATGTCTGGTTGATCCATGCCGAGGACATCGACGACCCGATGATCCGGCGCTGGGCAAGCTGGATCCGATCTCGGGCCACGTCCGCGGTGGGATTCATCTGGCCACCGCGACTGGCTTCCCAGCACCATCTGGTCGTGCTGTTCGGCGATCGCTGCAGTGCCGGCCTCTTCGATCCGGAACCGATCACCCAGATCGACCTCGACGACGAGAGCGGCGCAGCATGGCTCAACTGGGTACTGCGGCCCTACCGTGCCCGGATCAACCCGCCGCGCGCACCTCGTCAGCAGTGAATCCCGACTGGTATCAGCGCCACTTCTGAACGGAGTCGGTGGCGGCGGGCGGCTGCACGAACTCGACAGACGCGGGTGGTGGCCCCTTCCGGTCGAGATAGCCGGACAGGTCCAGTCCTGCCTGCAGTTCTTCAGCGATGGACTTCGGCAGTCGGAAGTTAGCCCTTTCATACAACTGGAAACGGTAAGAGACAACGATTGCCCGCAACTCGTCACAGTACACGCCGGCTGCCGTGCGCACACCGCGATACGCGAAGTAGGCGACAGCCAGCCACCCGCACACCCACCCGATCTTCCATAGAGCCCCGGGAATCCAGACCACCCAGATACAGTTCATGAGTGCCCAGCTGACACTTTGCGTCTTGGTCAGCACCACCGAAGACGAAATGAGAAGGTTCGCCTTCTTGTCGTCTGGCAACACCATGAGCAAGAACGTCCAGCAACTCTGCAAACGCAACCCATGCACGGCCAGGATGTGCTGATGCATGGCCGCGAAGACATTGCCTAGAAAGGTGGGCTCCAGCGGCACGTCGACCGACCGAGGTGGCTGAGGTGGGTCCTCGTGCGGCTTCCTGGGTGATCCATGCGGATAACGATCGGCGCGTAGCCGACAACGGATGTTAACCGGGCGCACACGGTCAGAACCGGCTGACAGGTCCAGCGAACCGTAACCTCGCTTGACCAGACGTTTACGGAAACGGTACTGCAGGAAGACGAGCAGCCGACGCTTCGACCATCGTGTCCCAGAGAGGAACTGCGTGACCTCTGCGGCGCGGGCGAACACGGCTTGCGCAGTAAACAAGATCGCGACGAGGCCGAGGACGCCAGCCGTGCTCCATCGGTAAAAGTCATTTCTTGCAAGCAGTCCGCACAGGTCGGCGCCCCCTGTCGGACAGCCCGGCAGCGACTGAGGATGGAACTGGTGGAACAAGAAGACACCCATTCCCCAGAAAAGTGCGGCCGCAGACAGTGCACCGAGAGTGAGGTTCCTGGTGAGGTGCCTGGCGAGGGGCGAAAGTAGCTCGCCAACAAATTTATCCATGTTTCGGATCCCTGATCAGGCGTCTCTTCGGGTGATTTTCGCTTTTACACTCACCCTCGCCCAGTGGAAAGTCAAATTTCCCCAGTTCAACATGCGCGCAGTTTTTCTCCGGGCATTTCCATTCCGTGTCGAGGCCACCGCCAGCGGACATCGGCAGGAAGGGCGCCTCGCCACCTGTCACGGCTCGCTCACCTCTTTCGACGCATCGCGGTGAGCCCGGCAGCCATGGACGCGATCCCGGAACCGATGGAATTTACGTCTTCGATGACCTGACTGTTTGGTTCGGCAGCGCCTGGACACAGCAGTCGCTCCAGGTTCGCGGTCGCGCCGGTGCCCAGCCCGCGCACCACGATCCGCACGCCCATCGCACAGAGCTCTCTGGCCAGCGGCACGACTGTCGGCCGGCCGCCGATGTCCCCGTCGCCGAAGACGCACAGCACCCGGTCGCCGCGCAGCGGCTGGAACAGTTTCTTGGCGACGAGCAAGGTTGGGACCAGATCGTTGCCTCCGGTGCTTGCCGCGTTGCGCAGTACGCCGAGCACCTTGCTGTGCCGGGTATCGGGGGCCACGTAGCGCTCGACCTGGTGGTTCCAGAGCACGAGCCCGCAGGCGTAGTGCGCGTCCACAGCCTCCCGCAGGAACTGCTCCCCACCCGTGATGGCTTGCCGCAACGGCTCGCCGGACATCGACCCGCTCACGTCGATGCACAGCAGCACGGTTCCGCCGTACTGCCGCTGCAACACCTCCAGGTATTTGCCCGGCGGTGACTGGGTCAGCCCGATACCGTCGAAGTTGCTGCGCACCCACGAACTCATGCCCGCTCCTTGGTCACTGCCGCACCCTGACACCGGTGAGTGCGCCGGCGAGCTGGTCCATCGCACCGGCGTCCACGACGCCGTCCACATAGGCATGCAGGTCCAGCGACACCCCGCTGCGGGGCTCGCGGGCAGTGAGGCTGAGCAGCCCGTCCGCGCTGACCCGGAGGGTCACCTCGATCTGCGAGCCCGCCCGCAGCGGCGGCAGGTTGCTCAGCTCGCCGTCCAGCACCCGGCGGTTGTGGGCCGGCTCCTCGGAGGGCAGGTCTCCGGCCTGCTCGAAGATCTGCACCCGGACCCGGCTCTGGTCGTTGACGATGGTGCAGAAGACGACGGTTGCGCTCGCCGGCAGCGGCGCGTTGCGGTGCACGGTGTGCGTCACGAGCCAGCGGGTCCCTTCCGGGTCGTGGCTGTCGTGCACCAGCACCCCGAAGCTTCGGGGCACCACCGACGTCGTCGGCTTGTCCGCGATCGCGGCCAACATGCCGCCCGCCTGGCGCAGCTCCGCCCGGGAGCCGTCATCGGCGAGCTGGTGGGCCCGGATGGCCGCGCCGTATACCACAGCCAGGTCCGGTTCGACCAGCTTCGGGGCCCGGCCGAGCCGCTCGGCAACCGCACCGGCGATGGCAGGCATCTTGGTCGAGCCGCCTACCATGATCACCTGGTCGATCCGTCGTACCCCGCGTACTGCGGCGCTGTCCAGCACCCGGTCCACGATCAGCAGGGTGCGCTCGACCAGGTCGGCGCCGAGGCGTTCGAGGGTGGCCCGGTCGAAGTCCACGGTCACCGCCACCCCGCCGCAACGCAGCACGACCGGGCGGGAGATGGTCGCGCTGAGCGATCGCTTCGCGGCCTCGGCGGCAGCGGCGACCTCGGGCAGGAACGTGTCGTCATCGTCAAGGTCGTGCCCCTCAGCCGCGCGCCCGAAGTGCCCGGCCAGGAAGTCGGCGATCCGCCCGTCCCAGTCAGCTCCGCCGAGTCTGCTGTCACCGTCCGTGGCAACCACCCGGACTCCGTCTCGACTGACGCGCAGCACGGTGGTGTCGAACGTGCCACCGCCGAGGTCGTAGACCAGCGCCGAACCACCCTCGCCGCCGAACAGCTCCGTCGTGCCGTAGTGCAACGCTGCGGCCACTGGTTCGCTGAGCAGTTCCAGCACCTCGATCCCAGCCAGGTGGGCAGCCTGGTAGGTCGCTTCCCGTTCCCGGATGCCGAAGTAGGCGGGCACAGTGATCACCGCGCGAACCGGGCCGTCCCGCCCGAGCACCGCCGCCGCGTCGTTGACCAGGCTCTGCAGGATGAGGGCCGAGACCGACTCCGGAGTGTGGCGCACCCCGTGGAACAGCAGATCGAACTCGCCGCCCATCTGACGCTTGATCAGCGCGACGGTGTTGTCCGGATCCACCGTCACGGCATTGCGGGCCGCGGTGCCGACCAGGACTGCCGACGCCGACTCGAAATACACCACCGACGGGGTGGTCGGCTCGCCGAGGCTGTTGGGCACGGTGACCGGCCTACCGTCGGCGCCCACGGTGGCCACTGCGGAGAAAGTCGTGCCGAGATCGATACCGATGATCAAAACAGCTCCCAACCCCACGATGTCCACTCGTCACGCACCGCCTGAATGGCCGAGATCACCGACTCCTGTATTCCAGGAGTCCATTGAAAAACCAAGTAACCGAAGCCGAGCGCGATCGTGATCACAATGCCGATCAGCACCCCCCGGTGAACCAGATAGCTGATGGTCGGATCTTGTAGTCCTGGCGTGGTCACGCCGCCTCCTCGGCTTTCTTGGTCGGATCGACCTCGTCCGGCAGCAGTTGCAGGCCGGCACGCACCATCAGCCAGGCGAACGGGCTGGCCGGGGACATCGGACTGCCGGCCCCCGCGCCAGGAACCGACGCCACCAGGAAGTACCGCACCTCGGCGAAGTCACGCTCCGCGGCGAGCACCAGATTGTCCAGACCGGCTACCTGCAGCCATTCCCGAACCCGGTCCGGCCGCAGATCCCGAGCAGGCGGGAGATCGACGAGGAGGTCGGCCTTGACCACGGCGATCGCCAGCCGTTGGTTGGACGTCCGCACGCCGTAGTCCCGCAACCGGCCTGCGGTCACGTGGTACACCTGCTCGGGATCGTCCACCGCCGCATTCGCCCGGGCGAGCATCACTTGGCCGAGCCCGCCGAGCTGGTCCTGCACCCACGGAATCGAGAACGGGTCGACCACGAACACCAGACCTTGCGCGTGGTCGAGGAACAGCAGCTCACTGTTGTCACCACGGTCGATGTAGAACTCGCCTGCCGCGTCGAACAGGTGCAGCAGAGCTTTGCGCCGCGCCACGGTGACCTGCGCAGTGATCGCGGTCGGCAGCTGACCGGCAGGCGTCTTCGCGGTGTCGGAGCCGGTGCTGATGATCTCGACTCCGTGTTCGAAGGCCCGTTTGCTCTGCTCGTCGGTGAAGTCGAGCGTGGCGCCCGCTGCAGCCGCCCGATCCCGCAAGGCCAGCAGGCCCGCGTACACCAGCCTGGTCTTGCCCGCCGAGACCGGGCCGAACACCGGCAGCCGGATATCGCGATGCACTGCGGCGCCTGCTCGCAACGGCTCCAGGCAGTTCGGGCAACTGGTCTGCAGCTGGAAGGCGGCCCTGAGCACTGTGGTGGGCAACAGGGCACCGCAGATGCACCGGCGCCACACCACCCCGAGCACTCCGGGTCGAATGTCGCGATGCATCTCCCCGCAGCGGGCGCACGGGAAGGCAGGCAGCGAGGAGACGTAGTAGCACGATTGGCAACTTCCGCTCGCTCTTCGCAGCCAACGCACCAGGGAGTCACCACCTCGGAGCAGACCGACCACGAGCAGCCAACCGGTCATCACCACCAGCAGCGCCGACAGACAGAGCAGCAGAATCGTCGCTGTGGCGCCGACTGTCCCGATGCTGACCATCAGCCAGGTCGGGCACAGCACGATCACCAACACCGCCCGGCCCACCAGGTTGTCCCCCTGATCACCGAATTTCCGGCACTTGTCCCAGCCCACGCCGAGTGTGCGCAGGGTGCGGCGCCACATCTCGCGCAGGTCGACGCGGCTCTGTGCGACCAGATAACTGGGCCAGGCCGGGTCCCGACCGAACGGGCTGTCCTGCCGCAGCTTCGGCAGGTTCGAGGTCCCCTGCTTCACGTCCTGCGCGGTGATCGTCCGTGGCTGCCATCCCCGTAACCCGATCAAGGTGAACAGCGGCACGGTGCAACCCCAGAACACGCCGGCGAGCAGCCCTATCGACAGTACGATCAGCATGGCCGGAATCAGGAACCACATCACCGCGGCCACCGTGAGCCACACGAGAACGTAGAGGGCCACGAGTGCGGCGATGAAGGCGAGCAGATAGGGCATCGCGATCACTTCTCTCGGCGCAGGCGGTCGAACCACCGGCCGGACATCTTCGTCTGCCGCCTGGCGTCCTTCGCCGACCCGGTGTCCTCGGGAGCGGCGCCCTTCGAGGAAGCGTTGGGTGGGGAGGCCGCTGGGGGGTGGATAGGCTTGGTCCGGCGCTTTTTGGGCAACGCGTCCGATACCACTCGCCACCAATCCTGGGCCAGCTGCGGATTAACGACCTTCAGCAATCGCATCACCCGGTGCAACCGCTCAGGGGGCACGCTGCGAACCCACTCCGTCAACCTGGGCTCAAACTGGGCGGCCAACCGGTCAGTGAGGGACGGCGATCCGCTGGCGATGAAGGCGACCGCCACCGCCAGATCGCCACGGCGCCCCTCGTCCGCATCGTTATTCCACAATGCGGGCAGTTCGGGCAGCAAGAACGACGGCAACCCGGCTCCCGCGGCATTGATCATATCCGGGGCGTGCGCGAGCGGGACGATGTCGAGCACCGCGCGCAGCACGTCCGACCGGCGCGCGCGCAACACCGTCTCGGTGACGATGCCCAGATCCGATGCGCCTTCGGGCCGGTTCGAAGCGCGCGCGGACACCGCGACGAGCCAGCGCCGCAACGCGGCGTCCTGTCGCCGCATGTCCGCCAGTCGGCGGCCCCTCGGCGTCCAGCCGAGGTCGTCGAGCAGCGCCAGCGCATCGAGCTCGGCGGTGCTCACCCGCGACGTGCAACGCTGATCGAGGACCTCCCACACCGTGTTCGCGAAGGTGGCCGAGGTGGTCTCCCGGCGCAACCGACCCAGCAGATCAAGCAGCTGGCCGGGGGTCGGCGCGACGTAGCGGAACAACGCGTCCCAGGCGAGATCACCGGTCTCGGGCCGGTCACTGCGCTGCGCGAACCCCAGGACGGCGTCGAGCACGCCGCGCTGGACCTCGGGCCGGCCCCGTTCCATAGCGGCTGCGGCCACGCCGGCATCCAGCGGGGAGACCGGATCGGCGACCGGTAGCAGGATCCGCCACCAGTGTTCACGAACGGCCCCGCGCAGCACGGAGTCCGGTCGCTGGGCGAGTTCGTCGCGCAGCTGGTCGATCAGCATCGCCCGGCACGGCCACCGGGACGGATCGAGCCCCGCGGCCGGATGATCCGCCCACCAGGTGACGAAGCGGTGTGCGGCATCCCGGAACTTCGGCACTGTGGGCTCGAGGTCGAACCTCGTCGAGGTGCGCAGCAGCAGGTCCATCCGATCCGGGGGGATCAGGGCGGCGGCTCGCTCGACGACCTCGGCCGCAGCCAGCCGCTCGGCCGGGGTGAGGTTGTGGCGCGGCAACGGCTCGGCGTCCACGCCGGCCCGCCGGCCGGACACGATCTCGTCGATCTCGGCAGCCAGCAAGGCCCCCCGGATCTGACCGGCCAGCCCGTCGCGCAGGCCGTGCAGCCGCGCCGCACCATCCAGCTCGCCGAGCGTGCTCGCGTCGGTCGAGGCTGCCAACACAGCTCTGGCGACCGGCTCGACGATGTCCTCCAGCGCCAGCGGTGGCTGTCCGGCCAGCCAACCGGCCAGCCCGCTCGCCTGCTGCTCGTCCGCCACCGGTTCACCGAGCACCACCACGACACTGGCCCGTTGATCATCCGAGCCGGAACGCGCGTCGAGGACTGTCGCGGAGGCGTCCACGCGATGGTGGCGCTGCCAGGCGAACTCGTGTGCCAACTCGATGGCGTCCACCACGTCGAACGGATCGGCACGCAGAAACCTGGGTGCCCAGTACGCTGCGGCTTCGGTGTGCTCGACCACCGAATGCTTGCCGGAGTCCAGGCTGAACACCACGAACTCCCCGTCACGATCGGGGTTGGCGAACGACCCTGCCCAGTCCGGGTGCAGCCCCAGCACGTCGTGCTGGCTGTACTGCGGATTGGTGGCGAAGACCCGGAACCCGAGTCGCAAGGCGCGCGACTGCGGCAGCAGCAGAGTGCCCGCGGCGATCCAGCCGAGGATCGCCGCGGCGTCCTCGCCGACGAACAGCACGCGACGACGCTTCGGCCCCTGCGCCCGGTCGAAGGCCGAACTCACCGCGACGAGCCAGTCCTCGGCGTCCGGCTGCCCGAGCACCCACTCCCGGATCGCGTCGATGCCCCACGGTCCCTGCTCCGGCTGGGCGGCTATCGGGTCGCATTCGGTACTCGTCGCGGGCTGCACGGACCACCATGGTGCATCCCAGAGCTGGGCGGGCCGGATCAGTCCGTAATCCTCAGGGTCAACGGTGGTCACCGCGTGGGTGAACTGGTTGCCCTCGCGCACGCCGTTGGCCTCGGCACCCAGGTAGACGCCCCTAGCGGTCACGTACATCCCGTCGAACACATGGGTGAGCGAAGGCGGATAGGAGTCGACGGCACGGTGCTCGCGCATCCAAGCCACCGGAGCCTCGTAGAGCGCGGACCGCTGGACCAGGGTCATCGCGTCATGACCGACCCCGGAGGACACCGACTGGAACTGAAACCCAGCTCCACCGCGTAATCCCTGGCCCGGACGGCAGTCGGTGTAATACAAGGACAGGAACCCGGTACTGGTCATGCGCTCCTCTCTTCGATGATCTTGAAGAGCCCCAGCAGCCAGAGCAACGGTTCGTCGACCCGAAACGGGCGCACGCCACCCGCATCGATGGTCTTGCGGTCGTAGTCGGGCTCCGCGCCCAGCGAGGACACCGCGAAGTACCGGAACCTCTTGTAGTGCGACCGCAGGTGGGCATCGATGTCGTCGGCGTCCAGCTCGGTCAGCAGCGCGCGCAGGTGCTCGTCGGTGTCGCGACCGTTCACCTCGTCGTAGAACGGACCGGTGTCCGGCTGGCGCAGCAGGGGGTGCCCGTCACCAAGCATCCGGTAGAAAGCGTCGATCTTGGAGAACACCACGGCGATCGGGGTGGAGATCTTCCGGTTCGCGCTGATCCCGTGGCTGGCTCTGAGCAACTCGGTGATCCGGGTGAGGACATTGAGCGGTGGCTCCGAGTCCCGCCTGCTGGACTGCGGCACAGTGATGCGATCGTGCGCTCCCGGCAGTTTGAAGGGATCGAGCAGCACGATCAGGCCGTCCGCCGAGGCCAGGTACGCCTGGGCGTTCACGAACTCCTGGCTGGTCATGTCCTCACCGGCCGCGTCGTAGAACGACAGGGTGGTGGTCTTGTGTGTTTCCCGGCGGAGCAGGGTGCGCCAGGGCTGACGCCACTGCAGCACCAGCGGGACCTTGATGCCGTCATGGGCGCTGGCGGTGGACTCGAACAAGGTGCTCTTGTCGAACAGGGACTTCTCGTAGTCACGCAGCCAGTCACTCACCGAGCCCGGCCCACCCTGCTGGTCGCCTGCGAACCAGATGTCCGCGGCGAACCGGCGGCGGATGTTGTGTCGCAGTTCGTGCGCGAGCACGGTCGTGTAGACGGTCTTGCCCGCGTCCTTCCCACCGACCATCCCGATCAGCGGGCTGCGACTGTCGGCGAAGTTGGCGGGCAACGGTGTCCGGCACACCTGGCAGACCCGGATCCCGCTCTGGCCCTGGCAGTCCGGGCACAGCGCCAGCCGCTGCGGCAAGGGAGACTTCGACTCCGGCGGCGGGAAGGTCGGCCAGGAGGCTCCGGAGAACCCAGTCAGCTGCTGTCTGGCTTCGTCGACAACTCTGACGCATCGGGTGCGTCCCGGCGCGGGACGGCCGGTGCATTGGAACCGCAGCTTGGCCACGTCGATGCGGTGATAACAGTAGGGACACGCGACTTTGGCCATCACGACACCTTCAACTGCGTGGTCGGGGGGTCGATCAGCTGCGTGGCGGCGCGGCCTCCGCCGCTGCCTTCCAGGAAGCACCGGACCCAGTACGGCTTGCGCAGCCGAGGGAGCTCGGCGGTGAGCTCGACCTCGTGGCCGGCCATGAGGTCGTGCTGGCTGCGCAGCACCACCTGCCCGTCGGCCGGGCGGCGCGGCATGACCGTGCCCGGGGCCACCACCACCAGCACCACGGTGCGGCCCACCGGCTGACTTGCGCTCAACCGCACCCGCACGGTCCCGCCACCGACCAGCGGTCGGCGCACCATGTCGACGGTGTAGTGCACCGAGGGCGGGAGATCGGGAACGACGAGCTCCGCTGCCGCTGACAAGCAGTCGCCACCCTCGGAGGCCACCACGCTGCGTACCTGCACGTCGACCTGGCCCCCGCCGGAACGGATCCGGCAGCCGCCTGCATCCTGATACTGCTGCCTCGTCAGGCGATACCGACCGGAGTCAGTGGGCGTGCGCCAGCGCACGTCGGCTATGCCTGCCTGCTCCGGCCATGACCAGGCAAGCACCACCTCCGGGCCCAGCCGCTGGTGTCGAAGGCCGGTCATCGGCAGCGCGATGCCCAGCTGGGCCTCCTGGCCGCACACCGCCCCGGACGGACCGAGGGTGAATGGCACGTACCAGAAGTGACCGGCGGGCACATCGGCGGTGAGACTCCGCCACTCCCCGTCCGCAGCGGGGAACCCGGACACTTCCGCCCCGTAACCGGCTACCCTCGTCGGCGGCACGACGGTGCCGAACTCCCAGGGGCAGGGTGCACTCGCCCGTCGCACGGTCACCTCGGCGTTGCCTGGTCGGCGCCACTTGATCGCGATCCGCGAGCCCTGCTCGGCAGGCACCGCCGACAGGGTGAGCGCTGAGACCGGCAGCGCCTGCCCGCCGCTGGTCGTCCTGGCTACCATGGCGGCCGAGCGTGCCTCGGTGCCGTCGCTGCGCCGGTAGCGGGCGACGAGGGTGTACACGTGATCGGCACCCTCGGCCACGTCGCCATCGCGAAACGCGGTCTTGCCAGCCGTGTGCACCGCGGCTGCAGCGGCGCCGGTTCCCCGGTACACATCGACGGCCAGCACGTCGGGGTGGACCTGCCAGCGTCCCTCGACCACGTTCTCCCGCGCGGTCAGCTGCACATTGTGCACCGGCGGAAGGACCTCGATCGCCACTCCGGCCGGGCGCGACCACGCGCCCCCGTCGGTGGCGGCGAACACGGCATACCCGACCAGCTGGCCCGCTGGCGCCGTCGAGTCGACGAACGCCGTGGCACTGTCGCCCCCGACCGCGGCGCCCCCGACCGCGGCGCCGTCGTCCGGGTCGGCGGGTATCCGCCCTTCCCGGCGCACCACCCGGTACCGGGTATCCTCGCTGTGGCTGGCCGCTGCCCGCCAGGACACCCGGATGCCGACACCGTCGGGCTGCGCGGACACATCGAGAACCGGCGGCGGCGGGATCCGGCGCAGCTCAGCAGCGAGGTTCTCGTCGTCACCGGCCAGCGCCACCGCCTGTCGCAACTGGTGCAGCGCATCGGCCTCGTTGCCGATGCGCAACGACTGGTGCGCACCGTCGCGCAGCTGGCGTACCTGCTCGGCGTGCCGCTGCACCTGTTCCTTCGCCGCGGTCGCATCCTCGGGATTGGTGATGGTGGCCAGCGCCTGCTGGGCCGCGATCAGCCGCCCCGCTTCGAGTAGCTCCTTGATCGCGCCGAAACCAGTCACCGGACTGGCGGCGGTTTCGTTCAGCACGCTGAACACAGCTTGGCGCGCTTGCGCCGGATCGAGCCCGACCTGGAGCAGCTGTTTGAGCAGCGCGCTGGGCGGCACGCCGTAACCGTGGTGCTCGCGGACGGTGTCCAGCAGGTGGAACAAGGTCAGCTCACGCAGGCCGACGCCAGCGTTGGCCGCGCGACTGAGGATACCGAGCGCCTCCCGCGCGGCCTGGTTGTCCGACCGCTTGTTCTCCCGCTCGGTCGCCGACCTGAGCGCCTTTGCGGTGAGCCCTTCTGGTTGGGCCGGCGTACAACGAAACGATTCGAGGATCTCGAAGCTGGTGATCTCGCCATGCAGCAACTCCGCGATGCTGGCCACCTGTGCGTCGGCCAGCCTGGTCCGAAGCGTGCGGTAGACGGTGTGCTGCAGCCCGCTGGACGTGGGCAGCTCCGTGGGTGTGCTGACCGAGACACCCGCTGTGGCCAGTGCCTGCGCCGCCTCGTCCGGGGCGAGCGCGGCGAAGGTGGCCCGCATGGTGGCCTCAAGCTGACCGGCTGCGATCAGCCCGAGTTCCCCGAAGCTCTTGCGCAACGTCTGGGCGAGCTCATCGATTTCGCCCTGCCGGGCACCCACTCTGGCCTGCTGATGCTGCCGCCACCAGGCGATATTGTTCAGCTCACCGCCGTGCGCCCGCTTGAGCTCCTCGTCGGCGCGCAAAAACGCCTTGCAGAGATTCTGCGTCGTAGCCGACTTGCCGGTGGACTGGACACTCTTGTTCCAATGCGACCTGACCTCGGCCAGCCGCTGAGTCAGGTCGGCATCGGACATCCCAAGGTCGACCGCGTAGCGCGAAACGAGATCGTCCGGTAGGTCCCGTCCCGTCCAGCGGCGCAGTGGCTTGACGACAGCCGCTTCGTAGGCCTTGGGATCGAATCGGTCCATCAGCTGGAGACCGCGATCCCAGAGATGAGCTTCGTGGCCTCGTCGACCTGCTCGGTACTGAGCACACTGACCCGGACCTGCACCTGGAGCTCTTTGCCGGTGGAACGCTCGGTTGCGTGCAGGGTCAGCAGACCCTCGTCGTCGACCTGCATCTCGATGTCCACCGGAGATCCGAGGGGCAGTCCCGGCGGGCAGGGGATGGCTCCGTGCCCTTCGTTGAGCTCCTTGTTCTCCACCAGATCCGGGCCCGCCACCACTCCGGACTGCTCATAGAGTTCGATGAGCATCTCGCGCTGGTTTTCCACGATGGTGGCCGCCGTGAGTTCACGGATTCCGGTGGGCAGCGGGTCGTTGGCGTGCACCAGATGCTCGACGTAGTGCTGGGTCGGTTTGCTCTGCCAGTCCGGGTCCGTGGTGTCCACCAGCTTCACGCCGAACGCCTTCGGCAGCACGTTGTGCGTCTCCTGGACCGCCAGGCTCTCCAGGGTGGCCGAGGAGATGCCGGTCTGCGCGGCGACCGCATCGACCGCCTCGGCGATGCGGGACCGCGCGTCCGGTTCGGAAACAGCCTGTTGACGGGCGGTCTCCAACTCCCGGTGCACCACGCGGCCCAGCGCGTAAAGGGCGGCGCCCTTGGCCACCGCAAGCTCGGGATCGTGCAGCTTGGGTTCCCAGCCGAACGCGGCGCGCAGCCGCTGCGCCACCGCGGGCATCTTCGTGGAGCCGCCGACCAGCAGCACATCGTCGACGGTCGCGCCAGGTGCCTTCTGCTCCAGCGTGGCCAAGGTGCGCTTGACGATCTCGATGGTCTTGTCCAGCAGGTCGTCGGTCACGGCCTCGAATTCGACCCGGCTCACATCGACCCGAACCGCCACACCCGCGCCGCGCAGCGGCACCGGCCGGGATTCCACCTTGGACAGTTGCTTCTTGGTGTCCTCCGCCACGATGGCCACCGACTGCAGGAACTCCTCGTCGTCCTCGAAATCGGTGTCCGGCGGGGTCTGCTCGCGAAACTTGCTCAGCAGGACGTCCTTGAGCCGGGCGTCCCAGTCCGCGCCGCCGAGGTGGTCGTCGCCGTCGGTGCAGATCACGGAGATCTCGTCCTTGGCCACCCGGATCACCGTGGTGTCGAAGGTGCCACCGCCGAGGTCGTAGACCAGGATCGTCTTGTTCACCGCCTCGGTGGTCGCCTCGTAGTGCAGCGCGGCGGCGACCGGCTCGGGCACGATGCCGATCACGTCGAGCCCTGCGATCTTCCCGGCGTTCTTGGTGGCGTCCCGCTCGAGCATGCCGAAGTATGCAGGCACCGTGATGACGACCTTGGAGACCTCGCCGTTGGTGTGCGCGGCGGCGTCGCCGGCCAGTTGCTTGAGGATCAGCGCGGAGATCGACTCCGGGGTATAGGGCTTGCCGTCGAAGTTGAAGGTGGCCTCGGTACCCATCTGCCGCTTGATCAACGACACCACCCGGTCCGGGTAGGTGATCGCTGAGTTCTTGGCGACCGAGCCGACCACCACGTTGGATGCGTTCTCGAAGAAGACCACCGACGGCGTGGTCTCCAGACTGTCGAAGTTGCGGCACACCGCGGGTTGGCCGGTCTCGTTGACATAGGCCACCGCCGAGTAGGTGGTGCCCAGATCGATGCCGAACACCCGCAAGTTCTGGTCAGACATCCGCGTCGCTCTCCTGTTGTTCGCTTTGTTCGCTACGATTCGGATCGGCAGTCTCGACCGGCGGGGATTCCTCCAGCGGCGTCCAGCGCCGCACGTGCACCCGAGCAGGCACAGTGACCCGGTCGGTGCTCGTCTCGAGGTAGCCGTCGGCCACGACTGCCGCGATCGTGCCGTCCTCCTCGGGGCTTGCGGCTTCAACCAGCTTGACCGCGCGATGCTCCCGCACGGAGAACGGCGCTCCGGCCAGCGGCCGGATCGGCACGCTTCCACACCGCTCCAGCGTCAGTTCCACGCTGAGCGCAAAGGACTCGAGCAGCGACGCCGCCTGCTGGCGGTCCAGTTGCGGGGACAGCGTCCTGGCTTGGTGCAGCAGTTCAGCACGCAGCCGCTGCAAGTCCGTGACGATCGGGCGCAGCAGCAAGCCCTGCTCACCCACCCTGAGACGTTCGACCTCAGCATGCAACTGATCGATCACCCGCTCGCGAGCCTGGGCCCGCACATGGTGCGCGCGAACCTGTTCAGCCAGCTCACCGACCGATCCGGCCAGGGCGGCCACTGGGTCTGGTTCTTCTCGACCTGTCGGGTCGAGCTCGACTCTGTCGTGCTGCCCAGGGCCGACCGCCGCCTCGGCCGTACTCCCGCCGTCCGGTGGT
>JALYQB010000326.1 GCA_030856045.1 Actinomycetota bacterium | reverse complement strand
CCGGACTGAACGCCACCGCGTAGACCCGTTTGGTATGGCCGGTCAGGGGTGGGCCCGACGTGGGGTGGGCCGGGTCGGTCACGTTCCACAACCGCACGGTGTTATCGAGACTGCCGGTGGCCAGGGTTCGCCCATCCGGACTGAACGCCACCGCGTCGACGTCGTCGCTGTGACCTGTCAGGGGTGGGCCCAGCGGGGTGGGTTGGGCCGGGTTGGTCACGTTCCACAACCGCACGGTGTTATCGAGACTGCCGGTGGCCAGGGTTCGCCCATTCGGGCTGAACGCCACCGCGTGGACGTAGTCGTTGTGGCCGGCCAGCGGAGTAGACAAGGTGGTGTTCCCCATGATGGTCAATGCGGTGTGGAGGTCCAGACTCGGTCGCGTGCGGTAGGCGGTGAGGTCGAGTTGCGCGGCAAGGGACACGTCAGTGCTGCGCAGCCGGTCAGCTTGGATGATGATCTTGTTGAGGATGGCAGTGTCGCGTTCTCGCTGCGCGGTGGCGCTTTTTTGGAATGCGACGACTGCGGCCCCCGAGGCGACGAGTGCGAGCACGAACAGCACGACGAGCACGGCGCGGCGTAGCCTGGCGGCGCGGCTTTCCTGTTGAGTGGACGCGGCGAGAAATGCGGACGCGGCGGGGCTCAGGTCACCCTTGTGCGGCGTGGAGGCGACCCAGGTGCTTGCCACTTCCAGGCGGCTTCCCCGGTAGAGAGCGGCGGTGTCGCGGCGGTTACGGTCCCAGACGGCAGTGGCTTCTTCGAGTTCCTGGCGGGTCAGGTTGCCGGCGCGGTCGGTCTCGATCCACTGGCGCAGCCGTGGCCAGGCCCGCAACAAGGCGTCGTGGGTGATTTCGACGGTGTCCTGGTCCCGGGTGAGCAGCCGGCCTTGGGTGAACGCATCCAGCACCGGCAGCGCGCTGTCAGGATCGAGGCCCTGCAGTAGGTCGGTGCGGGCCATCCGGCGTCGGGTGTCCTCGGTGCCGTCGCCGATTTTGATCAGCCGCAGGAACAGGGCCCGGGCTGCGCGCTGGCTGGCTGCGTCCAGGCCGGTGAAGACACGGTCGGCCGTGGTCGCCACCGCGCGATGGATCCCCCCGGTGGCCCGGTAGCCGTCCACCGTCAGGGTGTGGCCGTGCCGCTGCTGCCAGGTGGACCGCAGCGCGTGCGCCAGCAACGGCAGCCGCCCGGCCTCATAACTGACCGTTCCGTCCTCGCCCGCAGCGGCGGCGGTGTCCCCGAGGTCCCGCAACAGCAGCTCGACCAGGCCAGGTTCGACGTCGAGGCCCACCTCCTGCGCCGGGTACAGGATGGCCGCGCGTAACTCGGCATCGGACATCGGCCCCACTACAAGTGGATTGTCCTGCAACGCGGTGCGCAGGTGTGGGTAGTTGACGCACGCGGTATAGAAGTCTGCCCGGACACCCACCACAACCAGCCCAACAGGTTGCGGATCAGGCCCGGCTGCCGATCGTGGGTCAGCGATCTGGGCGAGCAGCTCGATGAACGTGCGCTGTTGCTGACCGTCGGTGCACAGGGTGAATAGTTCCTCGAACTGGTCCACGACCAGCACGAACCGGGCTACCGAGTCGTCCCCACCGATGCGGCCATGCAGCGCCTGGCTCAGTGCCGCCCCCGCCGGCTGCGAGCCAGCAGCCAGTTCCTCGGTCAAGACTACCGGATCAGCACCGGTGAGAGCAGCAATCTGGGTGGCCAGGGCAGCCAGCGGGTCGGCAGTAGGAGTGAACACCATCGTCGGCCATCGGCTCGACCCCGGCAGGGCGCCGTTGTCCAGCTTGGGTAGCAGACGGGCATGCAGCAGCGAGGACTTCCCGGCCCCCGACGGTGCCACCACCACCTGCACACCACCCGCATGCAGCCGGGCATCAAGGCGCGTGATGAACTCCGCAGTCAGCTGATCCCGACCGAAGAACCACCCGGCCTGCTTGCGTCCGAAGGCGGCCAATCCCGGATACGGACACTCTTGGGTTCCCGTGCCGGACTCGACCCGCCGCGAACCACGGACACCGTCCTGATAGTGCAGGTGCTGGTCCCGGGCGACTTGGTTGATGTGCGCGTCGTCAGAAGCGTGTGCTTCCAGGTGAACAGATTTCCCCGCAGGTTGCGACGTCGGCAGTTCCGGGGGCTGCTCGTCGGCGTGTCCCATCGATCACTTCTCGGTAACGTTCAGGTCACGGCCCGCTTGGTTCACCCGGCTCGTGCCGAACGTCGTGGCCCGCATAGTGATCGTGGCGCCCTCCCGGAGATCGGCGTCAGCCAGCGCCGAACGCAACTCCGCCACCACCCGCCGCAGCTCATCCGCGAGCTGCGGGTCTGCGGCCACCAAGCGCCGCAGCCGGCCGTGCCACTCGCCAATCAGGGCCTGCTCGACCTGCTCATCCCCGACCTGCCGAGCAGCCAGCACCTCAGCACGGCTCTCTTCCAGCTCGGCTTGCACCGTCTCAGCCCGCTCCGGGTGCACCTTCCGCCATAACCTGCCGACCGCGCTCTTGGCCTGCTCCCACGCCGCCGTTGCAAGCAGCTGCACCACCGTGGTCGCCGCCGTTAAAGCCAATGCCGACAGTTCCGGATCCACGTCCCCTCCCGCCGCCTCACGTGCGATGATCCTCATCTCGCATCGCGGGTGGCACCAGCGTACGCCGCTCCCACCACGAAGGTGTCGGTTGAGGAACCGTGAGACGCGGTGGCATCAGGCAGGGCGGCCAGGGCGGTGTGTGCCATCACCCCTCATCCCGACCGGGATCGCCTGCTCGTCGAGGTCGAAGGTCGACTGGTGCAGGTCCCGCTGGGCAGCGTGGCCGGACCACGCCCCGAGCCTGCCGAGCGCACCGGGTACGTGCTCGAACTGCTCATGCAGTTCCAGGCCGACCTGCTCGACGTCCCGGTGATCCGGCCGGTCGTGCGGGAGACGACCGCGCTCGGTGCCGCCTACGCCGCGGGCCTCGCGGTCGGCTTCTGGGAGGGCGAGGAGGACATCCGCGCGAACTGAGCCAAGGACGTGCAGTGGGACCCGCAGATGGACGCCGCACGTCGCGACCACCTCTACGGGCAGTGGCGCAAGGCCGTGACCCGCACCCTCGACTGGGCCTAGCCCGAGTTTCCGGGGTATTTCGATCTTGGTGGGTGTTTCGGCAGGTCGGAGGTGCTGTTGATCTGTGCGGGTTGTATTACCTAACGGGTTGGTGCCCATCGGGTGAGCCCGAAGAGGTCGTAT
>JALYQB010000287.1 GCA_030856045.1 Actinomycetota bacterium | reverse complement strand
GCCGGTGTGGTCGTCCAGATCGTCGCCGGTGTCGATTTCCCTACCGTTCCGCCGGTTCTGTTCATCCTGCTTATCCCGGCCGCCCTGGTCTACTTCGGGCGCTGGCGGTGGGCGGCGATACCCGCCGTCCTGGCCGGGCTGTTCCTCACAGTGGGGCTGTTCCTCAGCGGGGAGTCGGTGAGGCTGTTCGACACGGACCTGCAGGGTGGCGCGGCCGGCTCGGTCGGGCTCTGGCTCCAGACCGTGACCGTCGCGGTCGCCGCGGTCGCGGGCGCCGTGACGACCGTGCAGCGCTACCGCGGAGCCTGACGTGGCGTGGCTCGCGATGTTGACGTGTCGGGTTGTCGGTGTCCTCTTCGTCGCGGCGGGGGTGCTGACCGCGGTGTTCGGGGAGCCCGAAAACCAGCATCACAACCTGTTGCATCTCGCCACCGGCCTGGTCGCCCTCGTCGCTGGCGTGTCCCGCGACCGGTCGGCAGCGCGGACCTTCTGCGTTGCGTTCGGCGCCAGTTATCTGGCCTTCGGGGCGCTCGGCTACCTTCTGGGCGACCCACAGGCCGACCACCTGTGGAACGTGGGCCTTCTGCAGCTGGCTGCGGCCGAGCATGTCTTCCATCTCGTCCTGGGTGGTGTGGTCCTGGCGGCCGGGCTGTTCACGGCGCGGCGACCTGCGACGCACGACGCTTCGACCAACCCGGCGACCGCGCACCGGGCCGTCGTCGGTGGCCTGCTGGTTGCCGCCGCCGGCGTGGTGACGATGGCGATCTCGGGCGTCACCTTCACCACGGCCGTCCCGCCCGGCCTGCTTATCCTGCTCATCCCGGCCGGTCTTGTTGCCGCTGGCCGGTGGCGGTGGGCGTCCGTGCTCGCCGGTATCGCAGCCCTGTTCATCGTTGTTGGCTACATCCCGAGCGGGGCCATCGGGCAGCTGTTCGACCCGGTGGCATCGGGTGCTTTCGTGGGGCTGTGGCTGCAGTTCGGGGGAGCGTCCGTCGCCGTCGTCGCCGCCGCGGTAGCCGCCATGCGCGACTTACAGGTACGTGATACCGACGCTGCGCGGGTGAGCTGAGCGGACTGCAGATCGGCTACCGAGGAACCATGATCACCACGCCAAACGCCCGCGCCCGCGCCCGCCTTCGCCGCGCTGACCGTCGTCGGCGTCGTTCTGGGCGCGAGCGGACCGCGGCCCATCACTCCAGCGGGCGAGCTGGCCTTGGTCGTTGTCGGCCTGGCCATGCTCAGCGTGTTCTCGCTGCTCACGTCGTACCTGTTCGTCCTGTTGCCGGTCGGGCGGTTCGGCGGGCTGCTGGGGCTGGTCGCCGCCGGTGGCCCGCCCGCGCCGCGACGCGCCGGTCGGGAGCCGGCGACATCGTGAACGCCGCCGAGCACGTGCTTGCGGAGACGTCATGAAGGTCGCGCTCGCCCAGCTCCGCCGGTCGGTCGTTGCCGCCCGCCCGGTGGAGCGGGCCTGCTACCGAATCGGAGTCGGCCTGATCGCCGTCGGCCTGGCCCACCTGCTCGTGCAGGGTGTGCTCGGCGGCCCATGGACCGGCCCGGTCTCGTGGCGCAAGCCGGTGACGTTCGGGCTGTCGTTCGGGGTCACGCTGATCAGCGTCGCGTGCGTGACGTCGTTCCTGCGCCTCGGGGACCGGGTCCGGCAGTGGACGCTCGGCGCCTTGGCCGCTGCGAGTGTCGCCGAGGTCGCACTGATCGTCGTGCAGGCGTGGCGCGGCGTGCCGTCGCACTTCAACCTCGGGACCACCGTCGACGCGTCCATCGCTCGGGTCCTCGCAGCCGGCGGTGGAATGCTGATCGTGGTGCTGACGACGCTCTTCGTGCTGTCCCTGCGACCGCAGCCGCAGCTGTCGACGACGATGGCCCGCGCTGTCCGGGTCGGCTTCGGCACGCTGGTCGGGGCGCTCGCCGTCGGCGCAGCGATGATCGTCATGGGCATCACCCAGGTCTTCGCCGGCGACCCGCAGGCCGCCTACGCCACCGGCGGCTCGCTCAAACTGGCGCACTTCGCCGCCATGCACGGCATCGCGATCCTGCCCGGCCTGGCCTGGCTCACGTCCTGCACCAGCTGGACGGACCGCCGCCGGGAGCGCGTCGTGGCGCTGGGTACCGCGGGCTACCTCACGGCGGTCGGCGCGGTGGTCGTCGCCCTCGCCACCGGCGCGACGCCGCTCGCCCTGCCGGCGTGGACCACGGCGATCGCCGGCACGGCCGCGCTGCTCGCGGCCGGTGCCCTCACCCTCGTCGCCCTCCAGACAGGAGCACGGTCATCAGGCTGAGCCTGAACATAACCGACTACTCCTGGCCAGTACCGCAAGAGGATCCCCTGTTGGCACAGGTCGTGATCTTCGATGGGCGCGGTCCTCGACGTTGCTCGACGCCCCGCAGGACGTTCCGCTTGCGGGACCACCGTCATGCCAACTTTTTGGCGCAGGACACAGGAGAGCGGCGCAGGTCAGTCCTGGGGAGTGAGCAGGACGATCGGGATCACGCGGTCGGTCTTCTGCGCGTACTCGTTGTACAGCGGGAAGATACGCGCCATCTGGGGCCAGAGGGCCTCGCGCTCGGCCGAAGACGCGACACGGGCGCGGGCGGTGAACCGGCGGGTGCCGACCTGGACCCCGGCGCTCGGGTCCGCCCGGAGGTTCTTGAACCAGTCCGGGTCCTGGTCGGCGCCGCCCTTGGAGGCGACGACGACGAAGTCGTCCCCCGAGGTGCCGTAGATCAGACAGGTGCGGCGTGGCTCGCCGGTCCTGCGTCCTGTGGTGGCGAGCACGAGCGTGTACACGCCGTTCGACTCGTGTCCCTCGGTTCCGCCCGAGGCGAGATACGTGCGGGTCTGCTGGGCGACCCAGTCCCAGGTCGAGTCGGTGGCGCGGTCGAGATCATCGGCGATGGCCATGGCAGCGGTCCTTTCGGGTGCGGGTGATATCGGTCGACTTCGAACCAGGATCGTGTCGCCTCAGTCGAGCTTCTCGGCCAGCGCAACGATGATGCCCTCGGGTCCGCGGACGTAGCAGAGCCGGTAGCTGCCCTCGTAGTGCGCCACTTCTCCGACGAGTTCGGCGCCGCGGGCCCGCAGGCCGGCGATCGTGGCGTCGATGTCTTCCACGGCGAACATGATGCTGCGCAGGCCCAGCGTGTTGCCCAGTGCGTTCGCCGGCTCGGCGCTGATCACCGCAGGGGTGTGGAACTTCGTCAGCTCGAGCCGATCGTCACCGTCCGGGGTCCGCATCATCGCGATGTCGACCCGGACGCCGTCGAGTCCGTTGACCCGGTCCACCCACTCTCCCTCGACCGGCGCCTGGCCCTCCAGCTCCATACCGAGTTCGACGAAGAACGCCTTGGCCGCCTCGAGGTCGTCGACGACCACGCCCACGTGGTCCATCCGCTGAATCGTCATGGTGGTTCTCCTTCTCCCTGCGCGACCTGTCGTGGCCGCTCGTGCACCTGGGACGGATCCGGTGACCCGTTCTCGACACCCGTGGGGTGCCGGCCGGAAAGGGTTCGAGAATCAGGTGCGCCGCGAAGTGTCGAGAATGTGGGGTCGGCACCGTCCCAGGTGCACGAGCGGCCACGACGAGCCGCGCGACGACGAAGGAGATCGACGTGAAGTACCTGCTGCTCAAGCACTACCGAGGTGGTCCGACCCCCGCCGTTGACTTCCCGCCGTTGGACCGGTGGACGCCGGAGGAGGTCGACGCGCACGTGCAGTTCATGCGCGACTTCGCGGCCCGCCTGGAGGAGACGGGTGAGTTCGTCGACACCCAGGCCTTGGCGGCCGAGGGCACGTTCGTGCGGTCCGACGGTGAGGGACGCCCACCGGTGACCGACGGCCCGTTCGCCGAGACCAAGGACCTCATCGCTGGCTGGTACGTCATCGATGTGGAGTCCTGGGACCGCGCGGTCCAGCTGGCCGGAGAACTCTCCGCAGCTCCCGGGCCCGGCGGGAAGCCGATCCACGAGTGGCTCGAGGTCCGACCCTTCTACACCGAGTCGCCCACGGTCACCGAGTGACCGAGCCACTGCTGCGGGAGCTCGTGCCCGCTGTGATCGGTGTCCTCCTCCGGCGCGGAGCCGACTTCGGGTCGGCGGAGGACGCCGTGCAGGAGGCCCTCGTCCGGGCGCTGGAGGCCTGGCCGGACGACCCGCCGCGCGACCCCAAGGCATGGTTGGTCACGGTCGCGTGGCGCAAGTTCCTCGACGCCGCCCGTTCCGAGGCGTCGCGGCGAGGGCGGGAGCTCGCTGCGGAGGTCGAGCCTCCGGCCGGTGCGGTGCCCGCGCTGGACGACACGCTGCGGCTCTACTTCCTGTGCACGCACCCGACCCTGCCGCGGAACTCGGCCGTCGCGCTGACGCTGCGCGCGGTCGGTGGCCTGACCACGCGGCAGATCGCGACGGCGTATCTCGTCCCCGAGGCGACGATGGCGCAACGGATCAGCCGGGCCAAACGGCGGATCGCGGGCCTCCGGCTCGACCGGCCCGGCGATCTCGGGACGGTGCTGCGGGTGCTCTACCTCGTCTTCAACGAGGGATACGGCGGAGACGTCGACCTGGCGTCCGAGGCGATCCGACTCGCCCGCCAGCTCGTCGCCCTGACCGACGAGCCCGAGGTCGCGGGGCTGCTCGCGCTCATGCTGCTGCACCATGCACGTCGCGCTTCTCGCACCGGCCCGGGAGGTCGCCTCGTGCCACTCGGCCAGCAGGACCGATCGCGCTGGGACACCGGCCTGATCGGCGAGGGGGTGGCGATCCTGCAGACCGCGCTGGCCCGCGACCGGCTGGGCGAGTACCAGGCGCAGGCCGCGATCGCCGCCCTGCACGCGGACGCCCGGAGCACCGCCGAGACCGACTGGGTGCAGATCGTGGAGTGGTACGACGAAGTGCTGCTGCTCACCGCCAGCCCGGTGGTGCGGCTCAACCGCGCGGTGGCGGTCGGGGAGGCCCACGGACCGCGGGCCGGCCTGGCGGCGCTGGCCGAGGTGAGCCCCGACCTGCCCCGTCACGCCGCGGTGACGGCATACCTGCACGAACGCGTCGGCAACCTCGAACGCGCCGCCGCGCTGTACGCCGAAGCTGCCCGCGCCGCTACCAGCGTGCCCGAGCGCGACCACCTCACCCGTGAAGCCGCACGGGTGCGGCAACTGCCGCGTTGAGTTGTGAGGTCAGCAGGAGGCGGTCCCCGTAAGGGATCCCCCTACGGGCGCTTAGCGGGCTCGCCGTAGCGTTCCTGGGCAGCTTGGCGACTGGTTCCCAGCATGGTGGCAATCTGTGTCCAGGTGTGGCCGTGCTCGCGCGCAGCGGCCACTGCGTCGG
>JALYQB010000221.1 GCA_030856045.1 Actinomycetota bacterium | reverse complement strand
GGGAATGCGCCCGGCCAGCGCTGACCGGGCGCGTCGGCACATGGAAGCTATCCGCTCGTTGACGATCTCTATCGGCTGCGACTCCGCCCCGTCAACGAAAGAGTCCCAAGGCACTCATCTGCCGATGAGCGGACACCTCCTCCCATTGGGCAGGTTCACGGGGTGTGAG
Organism: Actinomycetota bacterium; assembly: GCA_030856045.1. Lineage (GTDB taxonomy): Bacteria > Actinomycetota > Actinomycetes > Mycobacteriales > Pseudonocardiaceae > JALYQB01. The sequence continues at coordinate 2,323 of JALYQB010000221.1, read as the reverse complement.
ACTGGCAGGCTTCACTGATCGAGTAGTCGGTATTCCTCGCTGAGCAACCGGGGTAGTCACCGGCTGTGGTTGCCGGGAGGATGCGCACCGTTTGGGGAAGCCGGAGTCGACGGCTGGCGACTACCGCGGTAACCAGTGGGTGCCGCCAGGTGCGGCACCCACTGGTCTTCGGAGGACTCGTCGGGTGCAGAGTGCTCGCCTCAGTGAGTTCAGCCATGGTGGTCCTCGGGTGTCGGGTCCGACAGCGCGGGTTGCGTGGTGGGGTAGAGGCCGGCCGCGAAGCCGTGGATGGTATTGCCGGAGCGCGGCAGCCGCAGAACCGTTCCTCGATCGATCGCACTCGGCGGGTTAGCGGGTGCGCACGACCCGCAGCAGTCCGGTCTCGGCGAGCACGCCGACGTGGTGGGCGACGGTGCTCTTCGGGCGATTCACCGTCGCGGTGAGTTCGTTGATGGTTGCGGTACGCTCCAACACGAGGTCGAGCAGTGTCGACCGCAGTGAATCGGCGATGGCGCGTAGCTGCTCGGGCGACGAGGCCGTCACGACGTGCTGGAGCCCGCTTCGAAACACTCCTGGACGTCCTCTGACGATCCACTGAACACGCTGACATGCCGCAAGTCGCGCGCTCTCGCCGATGAGCGAACGCTCAGCGTGGCGAGGGGTTTGATCACCGAATGTGGCCGGACTGCTGCGCGCTGCCGGCCGGTTGGGTGCCGGGTTTGGGGTTGGGTGGCATCGGTATGATGCAGGGTTGGTAGGTGGCCTGGTGAAGGGAAGCGTGTGACCGCGCAAGTTGAAACGCTCGAGTTCCAGTCCGAGGCGCGTCAGCTGCTGAAGTTGATGATCCACTCGATCTACTCGAACAAGGACGTCTTCCTGCGGGAACTGGTCTCCAACGCCTCCGACGCGTTGGACAAGCTGCGGCTGGAAGTGTTTCGTGACAAGGACCTGCAGGCGGACATCAGCGATCTGCACATCGCCATCGAGGTCGACCGGGAGCAGGGCACGCTCACGGTGCGTGACAACGGGATCGGCATGACCCGTGACGAGGTGGTCGGGCTGATCGGCACGCTCGCGAAGTCCGGGACTGGGGAGTTCCTGCGCAAGCTGACGGAGTCGCAGGACGCGGTCTCCTCGCATGACCTCATCGGGCAGTTCGGCATCGGTTTCTACTCCAGCTTCATGGTGGCCGACAAGGTCACGCTCGTGACGCGGCACGCGGGGTCGAGCGAAGGCGTCCGGTGGGAGTCGTGCGGTGAGAGCAGCTACACGATCGGGCCGATCGAGGACGCCCCGCAGGGCACCGCGGTCACCCTGCACCTCAAGCCGGAGGACGCGGAGGAGCATCTTTACGACTACACCTCCACGGCAAAGATCACCGAGATCGTCAAGCGGTACTCGGATTTCATCACCTGGCCGGTGCGGATGGCCGTGGAGGATGGCGCCGAAGCCGAGACGATCAACTCTCGGAAGGCGCTGTGGGCCCGTCCGCAAAGTGAGGTCACCGAAAACGAGTACGCCGAGTTCTACAAACATATCAGCCATGACTGGCGCAACCCGCTGGAAACCATCCGCGTGCAGGCGGAGGGGGCGTTCGAGTACCAGGCGCTGCTGTTCATCCCGTCCCAGGCGCCGCTGGACCTGTTTATGCGGGAGCGCAAGCGCGGGGTGCAGCTCTACGTCAAGCGTGTGTTCATCATGGACGACTGCGCAGAGCTCATGCCGGAGTACCTGCGCTTCGTGAAAGGCGTGGTCGACGCACAGGACCTGTCGCTGAACGTGTCTCGCGAGATCCTGCAGCGGGACCGCCAGATCCAGCTGATGCGCCGGCGTCTGGTCAAGAAGGTGCTGTCGACTGTCAAGACGATGATGACCGACAAAGCCGATTCCTATGCGACATTCTGGCAGGAGTTCGGACGCGCGGTCAAAGAAGGGCTGCTCGACGATGTCGAGAACCGCGACGCCATCCTCAACATCGCCTCGTTCGATTCGACCCGCGACGCGGAGCAACAGACCACGCTGGAGCAGTACGTGGAGCGGATGACAGAGGGCCAGCAGCACATCTACTACATGACGGGCGAGTCCCGGACCACCATCGAAAGTTCGCCCCACCTGGAAGCGTTCCACGCCAAGGGCTTCGAGGTGCTCGTGCTCACCGACCCCATCGACGAGATGTGGGTCAACGCCGTTCCCGGCTTCGACGGCAAGCAATTCCAGTCGATCGCCAAGGGACAGGTCGACCTCGACACCGACGAAGAGAAAAGCACCGCCGAGGCGCGACAGCAGGACTTCGCCGACCTGCTGGCATGGATGACAACGGCAC
>JALYQB010000204.1 GCA_030856045.1 Actinomycetota bacterium | reverse complement strand
CAGGCCGGAGGCGAGCGCCGCGGCCCGTGGGAGCACGCCGCCCTGGTCACCGAGCGGAGACACCACGCCGAGCACGATGTCGTCGATCCGGGCGGGGTCGAGGTTCGGGTGGCGGCGGCGCAGCTCGTCGATCAGCCCGGTGACGAGCGAGATCGGCTTGACGCCGTGCAGCGCGCCGCTCGGCTTGCCCTTGCCCCGCGGGGTGCGCAGGGCGTCGTAGAGGAAGGCTTGCCGGCCGGGCAGAGTCATGACGGGCTCCCTGTATGTACCGCTCTGGCTGTCTGTACTGCTCTGGCTGTCTGTACTGCTTTGGGGGTCGTGGCGCCCTCGGGCACCGATTCGCGGATCGCCCGGTTGACGGCGAGCTGGAAGTGGGTGACGACGCCCTGCACGGTGAGCGGCTTGATCTGCTCCATGAGGGCGATGAGGCGGTCGCGCTGCTCGGGTGGGCGGCCACCGTCGCGGTAGTCGCGGAGCACGGAGTCGCGGAACAGCGCGACGAGGTCGGCTGCCAGCGCGCGGGTGTGCTGCTCGATGATCTCCTTCGACACCAGTTGGACGTCGAAGTCCATGCCCGCCTCGATCAGAGCCATGCCGTGGGCGAGCATGTCGGAGCTGGTCAACTGGAGCTGGCCGTCGTGCGTCCGGCGGACGACACCCAGCGCGACGAGCCGGTCGAGCTCATGGTCGGGGACGGCGCGGCCGGCCCGGGTGTCGAGCTCGGCGCGGTCGATCGGCTCGGGGTCCTCGGGCAGCCACGGGGCGAGCAGCGCGCGGTGCAGCGCGAGGTCCTCCGGGCTGCAGCCCACCGGGATCCGCGCCAGGTAGCCCTCGATCGCGGACAGGGTGAAGCCGAGGCCCTGCAGGTCCCGGACCAGCTCCAGGCGCGCGACATGGCGCTCGTCGTACAGGCCGAGCCTGCCCCGCACCTCGGGCGGCGGGATGAGGGCCATCCCGGCGTAGAACCGGATGGTGCGCACGCTGATGCCCGTGCGCGCCGCGAGTTCCGCGATGGTGAGCTGCATAACCTTCTCAATATGACAGTGGCACTGTACTGTTCAGCATCACTGTAACGCAGCGGTGCGCGAGGAGGAACCGGTGGAGCGCAACATCGTCGGCGACGAGCAGCACGCCTTCCGGGAGATGGTCCGGGACTTCATCGGCAAAGAGGTCGCGCTATGCGCAGTGGGAGCGTGCCGGGTGGTCCGCCGGGAGCTGTGGCTCGCGGGCGGGAAGGCGGGGCTGCTGGGCACGGACGTTCCGGAGGAGTTCGGCGGCGGTGGCACCGTGGACTTCCGGTTCAACCAGGTGATGTGCGAGGAGTTCGCCCGCGCCGGCACGTCCGGGGTGGGGTTCCCGCTGCACAACGACGTCGTCGCGCCGGACCTGCTGCGCCTGGCTACCCCCGAGCAGCGGTGGGGCTGCTGACAGATCCAGGCCCTCCAGGACCACCACGCCGGCTGCGAACAGGATGCGATGGGTTTGCGGTCCCCCGACCGAGAAGCGGTCGACCCCGACCAGCCGAAGTCTGCGCCCTGCGAGCTCTTCCGCCGCGTCCGGCGTCAGGGTGGCGCACCCGGTGACGAGTAGTACCCGCTCGGCACCGCCGGGTAGGTCGAGGTCGCGCAGCGTCGTCGCTTCGATCTCCCCGCCCGGCACCCGGGCGTCGATCACCATGGCGGGCCCTTCCAGGGCATCGAGCGGCAGCGTCTCAACGCCGCCGGCGTCCTCGACGAAGTGCACCGGCGCGTCGACGTGCGTGCCGGAGTGAGCGCCCATGTCCAACCGGGTGACGTTCGCTGGGTCCCCCGCGGCGAGTGCGCGGGCCCGCTCGATCGCGAATCCCGGGTCGCCGGGGAAGGTCTGCATCCCGGGGTGTGGGCGAGCCGCGCTCCGCGGTCGGCCGCCACCCAGCACAGCACCTTCGACGCCGTGAAGTGCTGCGGCTTGCCGCGCACCTCCCAGATGCCGTGGTCGGGGTCGCGCCAGTGCGTGCACGCCTGCTCCACCTGTCGTTCCACGATGGGCCACAGCCAGTCTGGCAGGTGGTCCGCACCCGCGGTGTGCAGTTGGATCGCGTCGAGCAGTATGCCCCACACGTCGTGCTGTGCCTGCGCGTAGGTGCCGTTGCCGACCCGCACCGGACGGGAGCCCGCGTAGCCGGAGAGGTGGTCCAGCGTGCGCTCGGGGAGCTCCCGTTCGCCGTCGATGCCGTACATGATGTGCAGCCGGTCCGCTTCACCGCCGCTCACCTCGGCGACGAAGCGCAGGAAGTCGTCGGCCTCGGCGTCGAAGCCCAACGTGTAGAGCCCCCAGAGGGTGAAGGCGGCGTCCCGGATCCAGGTGTAGCGGTAGTCCCAGTTGCGCTCGCCCCCCAGTGTCTCGGGCAACGACGACGTGGCCGCCGCGACCATGGCCCCGGTCGGGGCGTAGATCAGGCCCTTGAGCACCAGCGCGCTGCGTTGCAGGTGTGCCCGCCACGGGTGGTCGGGAAGGCACCCGCGGGCGAGCCAGTCGCGCCAGAACGTGGCGGTGGTCGCCATGCCCTCCCGGGCCTCGGCGAGATCGGTCGGTGGCCGCGACCCGGACCAGGACAGCGCCACGAACACCTCGTCGCCCTCGCGCAGCACGGTGCGAGCCCATACCCGGTCGCCGTCTATGCCCAGTCGCAGGTCCCCGGTCAGCGAGAGCTCGACGCCACCGTCGGGGTGGCGGACCCGCGCGGTGCGATCACCGTCGCGGCTCCACGTCCCACGGCGCGCCCCGTAGTCGAAGACGGGATCACACTCGAACGCCAGCTCGACGGACCCGTGGGAGCAACGCGCGGTGCGCAGCAGCACGTGGGCGGCCCGGCGGTCCCGCGGCACCCGTCGGTAGGGCGGCAGCTCACCTGCCGTCGCGTCGTCCCAGGGCGCGACCAGCAGCGCGTCGGTCACCGTGAGCCACCCGGAGCGGGTCATGTAGGTGGTCTCGAGAACCAAGGTGCCGGGCAGGGTAACGGCGCGCGACCGGCACGACCGCTTCGGTCGGGGCCAACTGGAACGCGCCCGCATCACGGTCCAGCACGGCGGCGAACAGGCTCGGAGAGTCCGTCCGCGGTGCGCACAACCACTCCACGGCGCCGTGGGGAGCCACGAGGGCCGTCGTCTCGCCGTCGGCGAGCAGCGCGTAGGACTCGATCGGGGGAAGGGATCGGTTCGACCGTCGAAACCGGTACTCACACACTCCTCCTGTCGGCAGCTACCCGCACACTGGACCAGACGGCACCTCGTCGCCCCGGACGAGGCGTGCTCGGTGCAACGATGGCCTCGGCCGAGCGGCGCCCAGGCTAGCCACGTGCCCGGGATCCGGACGCGGGGGTGGGCCGTCGCGTCGCCAGGAGCAGGAGCGTGACGCCGAGCGCGGCGCTGGCCCCGGACCCGGCGAAGATGCCGACCTTCGCGCGGTCGACCAGGACGGGGTCGGCGAAGGCGAGCTCGGCGATGAACAGCGAGACCGTGAACCCGATTCCGGCGAGTGCCGCGACACCCCAGACCTGCCGGCTCGCCATCCCCGCGGGCAGGCTGGCCACCCCGCATCGGTGGGCGAGCACGGTCACCAGCCCGATGCCGAGCGTCTTGCCCACGAGCAGGCCGGCCGCCACCCCCCAGGCGAGCCGGGAGCCTGCCGCGTCGGCGAGAACTCCCCCGCGCAGATCCACCCCGGCGTTGGCGAGCGCGAACAGGGGCACGACGGCGAAGGCGGTCACCCCGTGCAGCCTTCGCTCGAGCTGGTCGAGCACCTCGCGGCCACGGAAGGGCCGGGCGGGGGTGAGCAGGCCCAGGGCCACTCCGGCGATGGTGGCGTGCACTCCGGAGAAGTCGGTGGCGTACCAGATGGCGAGACCGACGATTGCGTAGGGCCAGATGGCGCTCACACCGAACCGGCGCAGGACCAGCACCAGCAGCAGCCCGGCTGCGGCGGCGCCGAGCCACCCCAGCGCGATCGAGTCGGTGTAGAAGACCGCGATGATCCCGATGGCGATGATGTCGTCGACGATCGCGACGCTGACCAGGAAGACCTTCACCCCGGTGGGGATGCGCGATCCCAGCACCGCGAGCACGCCGATGGCGAACGCGATGTCGGTGGCGACGGGTATCCCCCAGCCGGCGGCGCCGTCCCCGGTACCCACGATCCCGAAGAAGACCGCTGCCGGCAGCACGACGCCGCCCACCGCCGCCAGGGCGGGCAGCGCCGCCACGCGAAGCTCCCGCAGCTCTCCGGTGACCAGCTCCCGCTTGATCTCCAGACCGATGACGAAGAAGAACAGGACCATCAGCCCGTCGTTGACCCACCCCCGCAGGTCGTGACTGGGCGCGAGCGGGCCGGTCCCCAGCGTCAACTCGGTGTCCCACAGCGCCTGGTAGCCGCCGGAGGCGCGGCTGTTCGCCCAGACCAGCGCGACAACCGCGGCGCCCAGCAGCACGATGCCGCCTGCGGACTCCGCGCGGAGGAAGGCTCGCAGCGGCTCGACGATCACCTCACGGGCCTGTCGGCGCAGCCGCCACTGGGTGAGCACTTGCTACCTCCCTCCAACGGGTTCGGGGGGTACCTGCTGGGACGAGCCCCATCGCGCGGCTCCGGGACACCGTGCTCTCCCGGCCATCCTGATCCGTAGCGACTGCGCAGGCCAGCGGGGCGTGCCTCGCGGGCGCTGTTCGCGCGCCTGGTGACTCACGGGTTGCCCGACGGAGCGTCGTCGACCGCTGGCGCGCCCTCGGTCCCGGTGTCGGTGGGGTCGCTGGTCGAACCGGGTTCCGGCGGGGGTGGCCCCTCGGAGGTCAGCGACCGGATCCCGGCGTTGAGCGCCGCCAGCAACGGCACCGCCAAGACCGCGCCGGTGATGCCCACCAGCAGCGTGCCGACGGACACCGCGAGCACCACCGCGAGGGCGTTGAGCTTCACCGCGCGTCCCATGACCAGCGGCTGCAGCACGTTGCTCTCCAGCTGCTGCACGCCGACGACCACCCCCAGGATAATCAACGCGGACACCGGTCCGTTGGCGACGAGGACCACCAGTACCGCCACCGCTCCGGAAACCACTGCACCGGCGATCGGGACGAAGGAGGCGAGGAACACCAGCGCCGTGAGCGGCGCGACGAGCGGTGCGCCGACGAGCAGCAGCCCCAGGCCGATTCCCACCGCGTCGACCAGGGCCACCAGGAACGTCGCTCGTGCGTAGCTGCCGACTGCGGCGAAGCTCTGCCGCCCGGCCGTGTCCGCGCGGTCGCGCGACCCGCTCGGCACCAGCTTGACCACGAACTGCCAGATCGCCCTCCCGCGAGACAGGAAGATGATCAGGGCGAAGATCGTGAGCACCAGGCCGCCGAGGAAGTAGCCGACGCTCACGGCAGTCGACAGCGCCCCCGACGTGACCGTTCCCTGGTTCTCGCTCAGGTAGGTGGTCAGCTGGTCCAGCAGCGCGTCGGCGTCCACCGGGGGGAGGCCGAACGGTGGGTCGTCGAGGTACTCGCGGATCGTCTGCAGGCTGCCGCTCACCTGCTGCCGGAGTTCGGGAAGCCCGCGCACGAAGGCCTGGACGACGTAGATGAGGACCCCGCCGATGACGACGATGCCTCCGACGAGGACGGTTGCGGTGGCGAGGCCGGGCGGCACGCGGTAGCGGACGAGCAACCCCACCAGAGGCACGAGCAGCGCGCTGAGCAGCAGTGCCACCGCCAGGGGGATGACCAGCGCGCTCAGCGTGACGGCCACGTAGCCGAGGACGGACATCGCCGCTGCGATGGCGAGGAACCGCCAACTGATCGCGGACGCGACCCGTAGCGGGTGGGGCACAGTCGCTGGATCACGTAGTTCCTGAGCAGCTGGTCGGGTCGCCGCAACAGGTGGCGTCGGCGTTCGGGAGCCGTCGGGATCGACAGGTGTCTCCACAGGGTTCATCGAGGACCTTTCACAGGGAGGGCTCGGCAGGCCGGCTCTCCGTCACCGGCAGAGCCGCCAACCGGGGCACGACGTCAGGGCTGCACCAACCCGGCGCGGATGGCGTA
>JALYQB010000194.1 GCA_030856045.1 Actinomycetota bacterium | reverse complement strand
GGGCAGCACCGCGGCGACGGCCAGGCCGACGGCACCCCCGATGAGGGCGTCCACCGCGCGGGGCAGGCCACCGCTGGGGAGCAGCGCGGCGACGAGCACGGCCGACGCACCCGCCTGGACCGTGATGATCGGGCCACCGTCGACGAGCACGGCGAGCGCCATCGACAGTCCGACGACCACCGCGATCTGCCAGGGCCCAGAGCCGAGGACGCCGATGAGCAGGTCGGCGACCGCGATGCCCACCGCCACGCCGACCGTCAGCTCCGCGGCGCGCCGCAGCCGCTGGTTGTGGCTGACGCCGAGGCTGATCAGCGCCGCGATCGGCGCGAAGAACGGCTGCTCGTGCCCGAACACCTCGGTCGCCACCAGCCACGCCAGCCCCGCGGCGACCGACGCCTGCACGATCGCGAACGCCGACCGCCGGAGCCGGCGCAGCGCGTCGCGGAGCATGGGGGCATCCTCGCCGCCCGGCCGCCACGGGGCATCCGTTCCACACGGTGCCCGATGCCGCCGGAACCCCTGCGTGCCCGGATCGATGTCGATCCGTCGACGGCAGGACCGCTGAGCGTCACATCGGTTCGGTCCGTCGCTACATCGGGCGACCACGGTCGGGAGTGAACACCCGGCCGGAGGGCTCCCGTGAATCGCTCGTTGCACCGCTCGCTGGCCGCCGTCGCGGTGGCCGCCGGGGTCACCGTCGGGCTCGGCACGGGCGCCTCGGCCGAACCGCCCGGTATCCCGACCCCGCCGGAGGCGCGGTCCCAGCTGACCGGGCTCACTGTGGCCGCCGAGGGCTCGATGGTGGGCTACTCGCGCGAGGAGTTCCCACATTGGTCGACCGTGTCCGGCGCGTGCAACACGCGGGAGACCGTGCTGGAGCGTGACGGCGAGGACGTGAGCCGGGATTCGTCCTGCGCGGCGACATCGGGTAGCTGGTTCAGCCGGTACGACGACGCCACCTGGACCGACGCCGCCGACGTCGACATCGACCACGTGGTCCCGCTCGCCGAGGCGTGGCGCTCCGGCGCCGACGGCTGGACCGAGTCGCGGCGCGAGAGGTTCGCCAACGATCTGGACGGCCCGCAGCTGATCGCGGTCACCGACGACGTGAACCAGTCCAAGGGTGACCAGTCCCCGGATCAGTGGAAGCCGCCGTCCGGTGGCTACTGGTGCACCTACGCGTTGATGTGGATCGACGTGAAGAGCACCTGGGACCTGACCGCGACCGACACCGAGGTGACCGCGCTCGACGAGATGCTGGCGACCTGCTGACGCACGGCCTCGGCCGCGGCGCGGCAGCGGGGCATTCGCTGGGATGATTCTGCGGGTGAGCCCATTGCCGCCGTCGGAGGATGCCACGGACGGCTCCCGCGACCTGGTGTTCGTCAGCTACAGCCATGCCGACGCGGAGTGGGTGCAGCGGTTGGAGGTGCTGCTCAAGCCCGTGGTGCGCGCCAGGCGGTTGCGGGTCTGGGCGGACTCTCACATCCGCATCGGGAATGACTGGCACCGCGACATCACTGCGGCGATCGAGCGGACGAGGGTGGCGTTGCTGCTGGTCAGCGGCGACTTCCTGGCGTCGGATTTCATCATGGACGAGGAGTTGCCGGCGCTGATCGCGCGTGAGGTGCTGCTGGCACCGGTGCTGGTGGGTGACTGTCTGTGGAAGCAGGTGCCCGAGCTGGCGTGCGTGCAGTGGGTGCACGGCCCGGGGCGTGAGGGTGCGCTGCAGCTGGTTGCCGACCGGCCGGGCGAACGGGACCGACGGTTGACGGCGGTCTGCGAGCGGCTCATCGCACTCGTTCCCGAGGATGCGGGCGCTCACCCGACCGGGCCGCCGGTCGTCGTACCGGCGCTGCCGGTGGAGGCGGTCACGACCGGGCCGAAGCTGGGGCCGCTGCTACCCGACCCGCACCTAACCGTCCGGCTGGGGCTCACACCGCCAGCCACCGCGTTGCGCCGCGTGCTCAGAGGCCACCTCGGCTGGGTGAGTGCGGTGGCCTGGTCACCGGGCGGCACCCGCCTGGCCACCGCCGGCCACGACGGGAAGTGCGGTTGTCCTCCATGCACAAAGCGACGGCCCTCCCTTCCGACCAAGGAATGGGGAGGGCCGCCGCGTCTCCACGACGTCGTCACGCTTGCTATGGGCTCGCCAATCCACTTCACCGTGGTTAAATGGGACCGAGCGCGCGAACCGTGTCGCTCACTATCGATGTCACCATTCGGCGACACACCAGCCCGGCTGCGACGCCGACCACCGCGCCCACCGTGACCACCACGATCACCGCCAGCGCGAGGCGCGGCGCCCATCCCCAAGCCGCGATTAGCGGTCGGGCGGTGGCGGCGGTGGCGGCTACGAGGCCCAAACCCACAGCCCCCACAGCCAACTCGTAGGCCGCAACGGGCCGAATCGTCACCCTGGCGCCACTCAACGACGGGCTACACCACCACCCTCGCGGCATCCGGGCCGCTGCTGCTTGGCCTTCTACTCTGGTCATAGCGGCACGCTCCCTTTCACGGTTTGCCCAACATGTGACATTTGCTGCGCGGCCTCGAGCGTAGGTAGCGCACGCAGATCAAGCTTGGAGAGCGCAGGGTATTTATGTCCCGAGGAACTTGCATCGGGGCATGGTGTCGAACGGGTTGGTACAGGTGACTTGGGCGAAGTTGTTGATCTTCACGTAGGTTCCAGCTGAGTACGCCTGGCCGCCAAGAGAGAACTTCCGGTGGAAGGTGAACGCATCGGTGTCCTTGAGCTTACTGCCGCTGTACCCACCAGACTTGATCCTAACGATCTTGCACGCGGCCTTGCCGTCGTTCTTGTAGTCGGTAAACTTCTCCTTGCCGGGCCAGGTCCGCACCGTGCAACGGTCGGGGGACTTCGCCTCCAACGAGGCAACGCGCATGGTGGAGTTCGTCCAGTTCCAGACGCGGCCGCACGCCGGCCCATTGCAGCTTCCAGCGCTCGCGACTGGGGCGGTCAACGCGCTCAAACCAGTGAACGTCACCGCGAGGGAAAGGATGAAGCCCGCGGCGCGGCGCGACCAGCGACACGTTTTGCTCTCGCGCTTGTAGCGGTTCCATCGATCGGATGGGTACATCGAGATCCTCCTTGGTGACTGTGCGGTGATCGCAGCAGTCCCTTGCACCAGGCTTTCGGAAGGCGCCACGGTGGCGCCAATAGTGTCGGCCATGGACCCACGCCAATGATGTCGCCAGGGTGGGCCCACGTGACGTGGGGTATCGAACACCGAGGAGGCGGCAGCAGCCGCACAGCTTGGTCGGTGTCAGCAGCAGTATTATCTCCTCGGCTCCTTCGTGGTCGAGGCAATCAGAGATTTGCAGCACTAGCGTGTCGTAATGATGTAGGCTTACTCGTCAGCTACCTCATCGCCGCTGGTCCGCAGCTCAGCCAACGAAAAGTTAGTTCCATTACGACACACTAGACGCCACAAGCACGCCTTTACGCTGGATTGTACCGCCAGCCCGAGCAGCCGACGTGGTCTTCACACACTCGGAACTTGGAAATGGTCCCGCCGACGTTCGCCCACGGGCCGGGGCTACCGTCGGCGCCGTTGCCGTCCCAGATCGAGATGTGCTGCCCGCCGACGAGGTAGGCATCGGCGTACACGCCGTTGCCATCTCGCTCGCCGTCGTAGGCGCGCAGGTGGTTGGTGGTGGCATGTGCCTCGTCGGTACCGTGCTTTGCGGTCACGCTGGCGTAGGCGGTGCCGGCTGCGGTGGACGCAAGGATGGTGGCTCCGGTGAGGGCGATGGCCACCCGGAGCGTGATGCGTCTCAGGTGCCGATCGATTTGGGGTGATGCTGTCGTGTTCACGGGATCCTCCTGGTGGTAGATCACTGTGCCGGGTTCACCGGCTTCTCGTGCGTGCCATCCCTTGCTACGGCACCGCGCCGTCCCACAGACAGCCATTGCCCTGGTAGGGATGCTGGGACAGAGTGGGACACAGGTCCGCTGGCCGAAGTGGGATCCGCCGGTAGGCGTCGATGTTTGCGAGGAGACCGCATGGACTGGGACACCGCGCCCGCCAGCGACCCGCCTGGGCCGTCGCAGAGGCCCGATCCGCCCAACCCGCACACGGCCACCGACCTGGCGGGCTTCGTCACGTTGCTCAGGCAACTGTGGGAGTGGGCGGGAAAGCCGGGTTTCAAGAAGACGCTTGAGGCGATGGCGCGTGAGCGCGTCGGTGTCGGCGCACTCTCGGGCTCCACTGCGCATCGGGTTCTCAACGGGCAGCAGGATCTGGCGTTCATGCGCGATCCGGAGCGCTTCGTCCGGGCGTTCGTCACGACCTTGGGCGCGGACGCTGAGCCGTGGCTGGCCGTCCTGAACCGCCTGTTGAACCCGATGGATCAGGCCACGACGTCCGAGCCGCCTGACGAGGCATCAATTAACAGCCTCCGTAGCCGCCACCGTTGGACGGTGTCCCGCAAGGCCGCGAGCATCGCCACCGCGGTGGTGGTGATGATGATGGTGCTCGCCGGGATTGTGATCTGGTCCGTTGCGGAGGAGGGGCCAGCGCCTGCCTTAGCGGTGGACTACTCCCGACCGGCCGTAATTGAGTCTGGCGCCGCCGATCTGCGGCTGGCTGTCGACGAGAACGCTGACCAACCCGGCGCGCGGGCCGTGGTCCTCGACTCCGCGGACGCCATCATGGCAAGTTGGGAGCTCGTCGCGCCTTACCGCAACAACCCAGATTACCGCCAACTGCGGCCCACCGGTAAGTTGCTCATGTGCCTGGACGTGATTGGCGGAAGTTTCCAGGACCGGGCCCCAGTCCAGCAGTGGGGCTGCAACGGCGAGCCACACCAGTACTGGAAGGTGCTCTTCGGGCCCTCGGGGACGGTCCGCTTCACCAACTTGAACAGCGGCCAATGCCTCAGCGTGGCCAGCGCCGACCCCCAAGCCGGCATGCAGCTGGTCCAGCGCGAATGCAACGATCAGCAGCAGGCCCAACAGTGGCGCATGACGGCCACCGATCATCAGCCGATGACGTCGCGCTCCGCGTCGGCGTCCATTACGCCGCAAGCGGTCGGCCCCGATCCCGCCGAGTACCCCGGCGGGGGCAAGGATCAGCTCTGCGAAGGGCTGTCACCGGTTCTCGATCCTGCCACCACGCCATGGTCGAACGAGCCGTTCCTCATCCGAGACGAAGACCCCACCCGAGGAAAGGCCGCGCTCGGATCCGAAACCGCCGGTGCTGTCGAACTCCTGCGTGCCAACCGCACAAACATCGCCGGTGCCGAGGAAACGTTCTACTGGGCCGAAGGCTACGTCAAATTCACCCCGAAGCAGTTCACTATGGCCCTGCAGTGGACCACGCTCCCCGGCCCCGGCGGATGGCACACCTGCCCGATCACGTTCACCGCCGAGTACGGCCGTCCGCACACCATGGCCTTGCCCCGCGACTCCAACCAGGACGGAACCCGCGACGTGTGGTTTCGGATATGCCTGTCGTACCAATCCGAAAACTCTGCCGACCCGATCGTCAACTGCGCAGAACGGTATTGACTCCAAAGTCAAGTCTGCGATAATGACCTTGTCACAGGAAACAACGGCGCTGTCGAGACGGAACTTGGGCGGCTTCGACGCCTTCCTGTAGGCCGAGTTTGGTGGCTCTTCGACGCTTCTATATGTGTCAAGCCGCCGTCTGGACCATGATTGCAGTGAGAGTGCGGTAGAGCTGGCGCGTGATGTACCGCTTGAGGCAGCGCCGGATCTCTCGGGAGGTCTTGCCTTCGGCGGTGCGCCTGGCGATGTAGGCCTGGGTCGTGGGGCAGCTGCGCATCCTGACCATGGCGATGGTGTGGATCGCACTGTTGAGCGCTCGGTCGCCCGCCGCGGTTGAGCAGCCGTGGACGGTGGTGACCTGCGCCCAGCGGTCACCGCGCATGGTCTCGCAGTCGGTGGCGCCCGGCCGGTGGCTTCGGTGGCGAAGCCGGCGCGGAGGCTGTTGGCGCCGTAGCGGTCGGGCTCGAGGCCGACGCGAGCCACGTAGCATTTGAGAGCCTGTTGGCAAACCACAGTGGACTCGTCAAGCCTGGCGGGTGGTGGGTAGCGGTTTGATCACGTCGGCGTGTCGCGGCGACGTGTGGGAAGGGGCTCCTGGTAGCGGAGGGGTTGTCGATCCAACTCCGCTGTCCAGAAGCCCCTGGGGTGTCTGTGTACCTTGT
>JALYQB010000174.1 GCA_030856045.1 Actinomycetota bacterium | reverse complement strand
CGAGTCGTTTTCCACTTCACTCCCACGGGCGCGTCGTGGATGAATCAGATCGAGATCTGGAACGGTATCATCACTCGGAAGCTGATCCGGTGTGGCACGTTCAGCTCCGTGAAGGCTCTCAACAAGGCGATCGAGTCGTTCATTGCGCATTGGAACAGTGACTGTAGACCTATCGCATGGACGGCCACCACGGAAGAGATACTCGACAAGGTCCGCGCCGTCACCTCCCGCATGGAGGCCCTCCTGCGCGCCACCGAGATCGACGATGTAGCCCGCCACGCAGCGTAAACATAAACAAATCTTTCTACACTAGGCACCAGCTGGCCGATTCGGGCCTTGAAGCCCACGTGTATCAGGTGGTCGCGAAGTACCGCCAGTCGATGTTGTTGCGCTGGCCACGAAACAACGGGAACGACCATGCAGGCGGGGCGACCCGACTTCGAACGCGAAGCCAGCCGCTGGCCAGCGGCTTGAGCCACTGAAGGCCGTTCAGATCGATGTAGCCAACCTTGACTTCCAGCACATGGCTGCGGCAAACCGCGGACGACAATCGTGAGCCCCTCCACTCCAAGGTGGTCCATCCTGGCCTTCCCCAGCTCCTGTCTGGGTTGTCGACGCGTGACGACTGAGTAATCCTACTGACCCGAATCCGCGAGTAACGGCGCGACACGGCCTCGCAGATGGCGATAGGTGCCCGTCTGAGCTGGGATGATGGCAGTTACGAGGCCACAACCATCCCCGGTCGCGAGGACACCTATCTGGTGGGCAGAGTACGCGAGATCGGTCGGTTGCGGCGGCGGGTGCGGGTCGGCGCGCCGGATCCGTCGTTGACCCCGGTGTCGGGGCTGGTGGCGGTGACCGAGCTGGTCGACCGTCTGGGCATGATCACGTTGGTGAATTCGGCGATCGGGCTCGCCAAGGCCCGCGATGGGGGTTTCACCGGCGAACAGTTGTCTGCGTACGAGCACACATGTAGGTCCGCGTACGAGGTGATCTGTCGTTGAGGTCCCGGCGAGTCGTCCGTCGATTCGCCGTGAGTGTGACCACCGTCTGGTTCGTCAGCTGCCGAGCAGACGAGACCGGAGGGGTCAACCCGTGATCCTGCTCGTGGAGCATGCCTGCCCGTGGAGCATGCCTGCCACCGGCGCCACGGTGTCGACCTTGCGAGCCACCACACCCTTCCGCGACGGCGCCGCTGGCGGATCCGCCAGCGCGGCGGTCGACAGGTACCTCTTCACCGTGCGTCAATCCAGCCCGACCTGATCGGCGATCTCTCGCCAAGTCGCACCGGCATCGCGCAACGGTCGGTAACGGCGTAGGTAAGACCAGAACGACCAGTGCTGGATGTCCGATGCGGAAGTCGCGGAGACCGACGCGAGAGCACAACCCATTGCCGAACATTGTACGCTGACAGACGCGAGTTGCCGTGGATTGGGGAGCTGACATGACGATCACCGCGTCCGCCGTCTCGCTCAACGTGGACGACGTACCCGCCTCGACCGCGTTCCTCGTCGATCACTTCGGATTCCGCACCGAGATGAGTGCCGACGGGTTCGCCTCGCTCACCCGGGACGACGTCGGCATGAACGTGATCTTCCTGCGCCGCGGCCTGCCGACCCTGCCCGCCGACCAGCGGGACGATCACGCCTGCGGGCTGATCCTCGCCTTCACGGTCGAGGACCTCGAAGGTGAGCTGGCGCGGCTGCGAGCCGAGGGAGTGACCATCACGATGCCGCTGACCAGCGAGGAGTGGGGCGAGCGCGCGTTCCAGGTGCGCGACCCCAACGGTGTGATCGTGCAGCTGGTCGACTGGAACGCCGCGACCCCATGATAGCTCGGCTCACGGCGACGGATACCGCCGAACCGCACGGCCGAAGCGTGCGCCGCACATGGTCAGGTGGTGACGGTTCGCGGGTACTGCGTGGGCGCTCCACCAGCGAACGTGGAGCCCATGAACGATGTGGCGATCGACGTTGTCGGGCTGTGACGCAGCTACGGCCGGTTCGAGGCGGTGTTCGAGGACTTGCAGCGGCCGAATGCGGCCGCGTGCGGATTCTGGGGATGGACCCGTTTCCGGAACCGCGTCGCGGTGCGTGCGCGGACGGAGGTGATGCTGCAGAACGGCGCGTTCACCGGCGCGCTAACCGTGCGGGAGACGGTCGAGATCTGGCGCTCGCTCACGGCCCCCGGGCGCGCCTCACCGAGGAGGCGGCCGAGCTCGTGGGGCTGGCCGAGCGGCTGGACGTCGCGGTCGAGCAGCTCTCCGGAGGGAAGGTGGCAGTCGCGGTCGGGATGGCTTGGTGAACAGGCGGGTCGACCATGGCGTACCTCCTGATCACCGTCAGCGTCGGGCTGACGGTCGCGGCGATGACCGATCTGCCGCTGTGGCGCCTCCTCGCCGAGGCCCATGCGGGGCGCGGGGCTCAGGGCCACCTCGCCGCCGCCGAGGAGCGGCTGCGGTTCGCCCTGTGACGTCCACGATCTGCTGGGCACAACCTCTCGGTGATCGCGCTGAATGCCGAGCCGGCGGCGCGGCTCGCCTCGGCGGATCCCGACCGGGCCGCTGCCGAGTCCGGCGACGTGCGGCGGCTCGCCGCATCGGCGTTGACCGAGACCCGCGAGGCCGTGCACGACTACCGCACAGTCGACCTGCGATCGCGCAGGTGCTGCGCTCGTCGGGAATCCGCTGCCGCGTCAGCGAACCCGGATTCCCGCTGGCACCGGATGTCGCGTCCCCGCTCGCCGCCGTGCTGCGGGAGCCAGGACGAACATCCTGCGGCACAGCCGGGCCCAGTGGTGCACGATCGAGATCAGCCGCCAGGGGACGATCCCGACGTCGTCGCGCAGGCGGCGGACGGCCGTGCCGCAGTCGACGCCGCTTCCTGCCCAAGGGCGCACCGTGACCGCACCGGAGTGCCCGCTGACCCCGCGCGAGCTCGACGTACTGCGACTGGCCGAGCACGACACATCGGTCGCGGAGATCGCCCGCCGCATCCGCCTCGCCGCCGCCGTCACCAAGCTGGGCGTCGCCACCCGGGCCGAGGCGCTCCGCACCGCCCTCAACATGGGCACCCAGCGGACTTGGTACGGCCGAACTCCCACCGAACCCGGGACCGTTCAACCATCCGCATGATCAGAGGGGTCTGCCGCTCCGGCGATCTCACGGAGCGCACGAGCGTGCTGGGCAAGACCGGTGCGCCCGCGTGAGGTCAGATGTACCCAGGTACGCCGTCGAGCGCCTGTCCGGTTGCGCCGGGTGGCTACCAGCTCGGCGTCGGCCAAGGTGCGCAGCTGCTTGGACAGCGCTGAGTCAGTGAGCCCGACCCGGTCCCGGAGGAAACCGAACTCGACCTCGCCAGCCGCGGCGAGCGTCGCGACCAGCCGCAGCCGCGTGGGGTCGAGGAGCAGGGGTTCGAGCTGGTCAACCGGCGTCTCCTCAGCCATGGTGACCGGGACGTGGGAGAAGCCGCTGGATCCCTAGGTATGCCACCGGCCGGGCCAGCGCCAGGGCGACCCCGGCCAGCGTGTTCGGCCGTCGGACGCCGCTGCAGCGCAGCCCGACGACCAGGACTCGCTCGGCGAGCGCACATCCGACGATGGCAGCGATGAAGGGGGCTGCCGCGCGCGGCCCGAGATCGGCGGGATCGACGCTGACCGGCTGCACGGGTGTGCGGTCGAGGTCGAGCAACACGAGGCTCAGGGTTGCGAGTTGGCAGATCGCGCTCACGGCCCATCTCGCGCGTCGGCCGGCAAGGACGTCCTTCGCGGCGTAGTCGGCGAGGACGAACATCGAGCATGCGGTGAGTAGCACAGGGAGTCCACGCGCCTCTGCAGTGGCAACGGCCCGCTGTCCGGCCTCCAGTTCGGCCAGCGCGGCCGCGGCCTCGTCCGGCGTCGGCATGTCCACCTCGACCACCTTCTTTCCGCTAAGGCAAGTAGTATCACATTACTTGCCGTTCAGGAAAGTAGCCGCGAGCCGACCAGGAAGTTAGATTCCCGCGGGGTGACCCGGGCAGGCGGTCGTCCAGGTGACCACCTCGAGGTAGCCGGCCCACGCCTCCCCGAACATGGCGTCGCGACGGCATGATCGCCCGGCACTCCGACGAGGGCGTCGCCTCCCGTCACCGCTGCGGCGGGACGAGCAGCGCGCGCCCGGACAGCTCCCCGCGCTCGAGCTGAGCGTGGGCGGCAGCCGCATCCGGCAGGTCGAAGCGATGGATGGCAGGTGGCTGCAGGCGGCCACTGCGCACGTGCTCGACGATCTGCGCGATGTGCTCCCGGAGGACCGGCCCGGTGAGGTTCTCCGAGCTCCAGCCGGTCAGCTGAAGCTCCTGGATGAGGTCCCACGCCGACAACGCCAACTGGTCCCCGGTCAGCGCGCCGACCAGGCACAGCCGCCCGCCACGGCGCAGGACCGCGACGCTGTCGGCGAACGTCCGCATGCCGGTGGTCTCCAACACGGCGTCCACGCTGCGGTTCCCCAGCGCGGCAACCACACCTCCCTCGTCGAGGTGGACGACCGTCGACGCTCCCAGTTCGCGGACGTAGTCGTCCTTGCCCGTGCGCGGGAGGACGGCGATCACCTGCGCTCCGCGGGCTCCGGCCATCGCGACCGCCACCGAGCCGACACCGCCGCTCGCACCGTGGATCACGACCCGAGCACCGGGGCGCAGCTCCAGGCGCCGCAGGCCTTCGGCGGCGGTGACGGCGACGAGCCCGAGAGCAGCCACGTGCTCCGCGTCAACGTCGGGCGGGAGCGTCGCGACCGTGTCGGCGGCCACCGTGACGTACTCGCCGTAGCCACCGGGGCGCTCGCCGTGGATACCGCCCAGGCGCTGCATCATCGTGATGACGCGGTCCCCGGCGCGGACGGTGTCCACGGCGCCACCGACCGCGTCCACCTGGCCGACGACCTCCAGGCCCGGGGTGTAGGGGAACGGCTCGGACTGCTGGACGGGCCAGCGCCCGCTGCGGATCTCGAGGTCGGCACGGTTGACCGCGGCGAACAGGATGCGGATGCGGATCTCGCCATCACCGGGCGGCTCCCGCTCGACCGCCCGCCAGCGCAGCTCCTCGGGGCCGCCGTAGCGGTCGATCTCGATGGCGTGCTCGGTCATCGTGGCGCCGCCGCCACGAGCACGGCGCGTGGTGGCACGTCGAGCCTGGCCCCGGCCTCGAACTGCCCGCCGGCAGGCGGACGTCCGTCGTCATGGCCGGTGTGCAGCAGCAGGGTGAAGCGCTGCCCTGGGGCGCCGGGCACCACGAACGCCGCGGGCGCCACGTCGGCGTTCAGCACGACGAGCAGATCGTCGTCGGGGAAGTCGGAGCCGCCGCCGGCCAGGAGGTAGGCGATGAAGTGGTTATCCGGATCGCCCCAGCGGGCGACCGTCATCGGCTGGCCCGCCGCGTCGTACCACGCGATGTCGGGCGGGTCACCGCTGCCGTCGAAGAACGAGCGCCGGCGCAGCGTCGGGTGCTCGCGGTGCAGGGCGACGACGTGGCGGGTGAACGCCGCGAACCGGTCCGCCTCGGGATCCGCCGACCAGTCGTACCACGAGATCTCGTTGGCCTGGCAGTAGGCGTTGTTGTTGCCTCGCTGGGTCCGGCCGCGCTCGTCGCCGCCGAGCAGCATCGGCACGCCCTGGGAGAGCAGCAGTGTGGCCATGAGGTTTCGGCGTTGCCGCACCCGGTCAGCGACGATCTGCGGATCGTCGGTCGGGCCCTCCACGCCGAAGTTCTCGGCGCGGTCGTCGGTGGCTCCGTCACGGTTGCCCTCGCCGTTGGCCTCGTTGTGCTTGCGTTCGTAGCTGACGAGGTCGGTCAGCGTCTTGCCGTCGTGGGCGGTGACGAAGTTGACCGAGGTGTCGGGCCCGCGGCGGTCGGCGCCGTAGAGGTCGCTCGAGCCCGTCAGGCGATAGCCCAGCCGGCGAACCCCCGCGCGGCGGCGCCAGAAGTCGCGCACGTCGTCGCGGTAGTGGTCGTTCCACTCCGTCCATCCGCGGGGGAAGCGACCGACCTGGTATGAGTCGTCCCGGCCGACGTCCCACGGCTCGGCGATCAGCTTGACCATGTTGATCACCGGGTCTTGAAACACGAGGTCGAAGAACGCGGCAAGACGGTCGAACGACCCCGAGTCGCGGGCGAGGGTGGCAGCGAGATCGAACCGGAAACCGTCGACGTGCATCTCCGTCACCCAGTACCGCAGCGAGTCCATGATCATGCGCAGGACCTCGGGCCGGTCGACGTTGAGCACATTGCCCGTGCCCGTGGTGTCCACGTATCGCGCTGGGTCGGCCGGATCGAGACGGTAGTAGACCTCGTTGGCCAGGCCGCGGAACGCCACCGCCGAACCGCCCGGTCCACCCTCGGCGGTGTGGTTGTAGACGACGTCGAGGATCACCTCCAACCCCGCCTTGTGCAGCCCCTTCACCATGCTCTTGAACTCGGTGACCTGGCTGCCGGGCGCACTGCCGGGCACCCGGTACGCGGCGTGCGGGGCGAAGAAGCCGAGCGTCGAGTAGCCCCAGTAGTTCGTCAGGCCCAGGTCCAGCAGGCGCTGCTCGGAGAGGAAATGGTGCACCGGCAGCAGTTCGACGGCAGAGACCCCGAGGCCGACGAGGTGTTCCACGATGGGCGGGCTCGCGAGGCCGGCGTAGGTCCCGCGCAGCTCGGCGGCCACGTCGGGATGCGTGATGCTGATGCCCTGGACGTGGGTCTCGTAGAGGATCGTGTCGGACCACGGCCGGTCGGGTGGGCGGTCGGCACCCCAGTCGAAGTGCTCGTCGACGACGAGCGACCGCACCTCACGCGGCCCGACCGGCTCGAGCGCGCGGGCGTAGGGATCAGCGAGCAGCCGGCGATCGTCGAAGCGCAGGCCGCGCGCGGGCGTGAAGGGGCCGCTCGCGCGGAAGCCGTACCGCTGCCCCGGCCCGATCCCCGGCAGGTAGCCATGCCAGACGTCCTGCTCGACGTGCAGCGCCACCCGCTGCTCACCGCCGTCCTCGTCGAGCAGACACAGCTCCACCTCGCCGTCATAGGCGCCCGCGCTGGAGAACACCGCGAAGTTCGTGCCCTGACCGTCCCAGTGCGCTCCCAGCGAGCGGCTGGAGCCGAGTGCCATGTCAGTCGTAGCCGCCGAACATGAACAGCGACGCGGGCACGTCGGCCGGGTTCATCAGACCGTGGAGGTTGCCTCCCTTGAGCATCGCGAAGTGCCCCGGCGCGAGCCGGCGGACCTCGAACGACCGGGTGCGCCGTCCCGAATCCGCCCAATCGCCGATCACCATGATCGCCTCGCCGTCGAGCATGAAGAAGATCTCCTGATTGTCGCGGTGGCGGTGCAGGCCGATTCCGCACGCGGGGTCGAGGACGTGCAGGTCGAGGTAGTCGACGGCCATGAACGGCTCGCGGTCACCAGCCGCGTGTCCCTTGCGGCCGAAGGCGTCGAAATTGTAGGGCTCGAGGTCCCGCGCGAGCTGCCCGCTGCCCTGGAACGCCCCGTAGTTGCTCAGCAGCGTCCGGTACTCGAGCGTGCCGACGCCACCGTGCGGGTTGCCGCTGGAGCCGACCGCGAGGTAGTTGTCCCAGCCGCGCACGAGCATCTCGAAACCGAGACGGTACGGCCCGTCGCTCGCCCCGCCGCCGTCGGACTGCGCCGTCCAGCGCACGTCGAGATACAGCGGCAGGATCGGGTGCAGCGTGTGCTCGGGCGAGACCCCGCGCAGATCGCGCCCGTCGACGGCCGGGCGGGCGAGCTCGTCGGCGCCGCCGGAGACGAGGTCCGGGCGCCCGAGC
>JALYQB010000085.1 GCA_030856045.1 Actinomycetota bacterium | reverse complement strand
TCCGGTGCTGGTTCCCGAACCCCTCCACGTCGACGGCGATGATCGTCCGGTGCACTGCGGGCGGTAGCTCGGGCATGTGACCTGATTTCACGCGACGTGACAGTCACGCTCGCTTGGTGGTCGCCAGGGATGGAAGTGAGAAGGCGGCCTGCGCAAAGTGTAGTTTATTCGATCGCTCTCGGTGATGCTGCCACTTCCGGGTGGCAGCCGTGCGGCGACCGCGACTGCCCACCGGCACGTCCCTGGGTTGGCGCGGAGAGCGGTCGGTGCGGTCACCTACCGGCCTCTCCCGAAGACATCCTTCCCAGTCAGGCTCCGTTGTCGTCGTCTGTCGCGTGGTCGAGTGCGGTCAGGTGGGCGTGGACGTCGTCGGCGTCGGGCACACCGAGGTCGGTGTACAGGGCAAGGGCTTCGCGCCAGTGGTGGTGGGCCAGGTCGGGCTCGCCGGTGGCGTAGTGGGTGTGGGCAAGTCCGTTGTGGGCACGGGCCTGCTCGTAGCGGTCGCCGATCTGGGTGGCCAGGGTGAGCGCGGCGGCGTGATGAGCGTGGGCCTGGTCGGGGTGGCCGGTGGCTTGGTGAGTCTCGCCGGCGCCGTTGAGGGCCTCGGCTTCGCCGGCACGGTCGCCGAGCTCGCGGAACAGGCCCAGGGCCTGCTGGTGGTGGTCGGCAGCCTGCCTGAACCATCCCTGTCGCAAGTAGGTCAGGCCCAGGTTGCCCAACGCGTCGGCTTCGCCGGCCCGATGGCCGAGCTCGCGGAACAGGGCCAGGGCCTGCTGGTGGTAGTCGGCGGCCAGCTCATAGCTACCCTGCTTCCGGTAGACGGTGCCGAGATTGCCCAGCTCGTCGGCTTCACTTTCCCGGTCACCGATCTCGCGGGACAGGACTAACGCCTGCTGGTGGTAGTCGGCGGCCAGCTCATAGCTACCCTGCTTCCGGTAGACGAGGCCGAGATTGCCCAGCGCGCGGGCTTCACCCTCCTGATCGCCGAGTTCATGGAACAGGGCAAGGGCATTCTGACCATGGTCGCCAGCCTGCTGGTAGCGACCCTGTCGCCAGGAGACATTGCCCAGGTTACCCAGCGCACGCGCTTCACCGAGCCGGTCGCCGAGTTCGCGGCAATGGGTCAGTGCCTGCTGGAAGTCGTCGGCGGCCGGCCCATAGCGACCCTGCCGCCAGTAAACAAGGCCGAGGTTACTCAGCGCGCGGGCTTCGCCTTCCCGGTCGCCGAGCTCGCGGGACAGAGCCAAAGCCTCCTGGTAGCAGTCGGAGGCCAGCTCATATCGACCAAGCTGACAGTGGACGAGCCCCAGGTTTCCCAGCGCGTGGGCTTCACCGGGCCGGTCGTCGAGGTGACGGACAGCGTGCAGGGCGTGGGCGTGAATGGCCAGGGCGTCGGCATAGTGTCCGCCGAGGTCGAGGTAGCGGAACAGGGTGCTGGCCAGCCCGGTGGTGTGCCCGGGCCAACCGTGGGCGGCGGTGTAGGCGCAGACGGCAACGAGGGTGGGCCGTTCGGCGTCCAGCCAGGCCCGTGCTGCGATCGGATCGGTTATCGGCGGAGTGTATGTGGCCGGTGGGGCTACTATGCGCGGCCGGCGATCCTGTTCGGAAGGAACGAGGGTGTCCATCGCCGCTGCGGCTGTAGCCAGGTAGTGATCGAACAGCCGGGTCAGCGCCGCCCGCCGCTTCTGATCGGAGTCCTCAGTGGTGGCGAGGCGGGTGGCGTAGGCGCGCAGCAGGTCGTGCATGCCGTACCGACCGAGGCTCGTGGGTTGGATCAGGTGCCCGCGGACCAACAGGTCCAGCAGGTGCTGGGCATGCTCGAGGTCGGTGTGGGTGAGGGCGGCGGCGGCGTAGAGATTGAAGTCGGGGCCGGGGTGCAGCCCGAGCATCCGGAACGCCCGCGCCGCCTCGGTCGGCAGGTGCTGATAAGACCAGGAGAACACCGCGCGGACCGCGGTGTGCGGGTCATCACCAGCGTCCAGCGCCTCCAGTCGCCGCTGCTGATCAGCCAGCTCCTCGATCAACCGGGCAAGGCTGGTGCTCGGGCGGGCGGCGGCGAGTTCGGCGGCCACCCGCAACGCCAACGGCAACCGTGCACACTGCCCGGCCAGCACCGCGGCTTCGTCGGGTTCAGCCTCGACCCGCCCCCCGATCAATGCCCCGAGCAGCGCTATCGCATCCTGGGATGGGAGCAGGTCCAGGTCCAGGCGGGCGGCGCCGTGGCGGGCCACCAACCCCGCCAGCGAATCGCGGCTGGTCACCACCACCACACTGGAGGCGCTGCCGGGCAGCAGGGGGCGGACCTGCTCAACGGTGCCGGCGTTGTCCAACACGATCAGTATCCGCCGCCCGTCCAGCAGACTCCGATAAGCGGCGGCCCGTTCCTCGAGCTCCAGGGGGATGTCCTGGCCGGCCATACCCAGGGCGCGCAGGAACCCGGCCAGCGCATCGGCCGCCGGCACCGGCTGGTCCGGGTCGTAGCCGCGCAGGTTGACATACAACTGCCCGTCGGGGAACTCGTCCCGGACCCGATGTGCCCACCGCAGCGCCAGGGCGGTCTTGCCCACCCCGGCGGTACCCGACACCGCGGAGATCACCACCGTGCCACCGCCCTCGGTGGTGGAGTTGTCCAGTAGCTTGGACAGCTGGCGCAGTTCCTCGGCGCGGCCGACGAAGTGCGACGTGTCGGCGGGAAGCTGGTGCGGCACCGGCGCAGTGAGGTCCCTCGGCGGGGTCCGCAGGGTGGTGTCGCGGGGTGGGTAGGGGTGATCAGGCAGGTGCACCCAGCCCAGCACGTCGGTTTCCTTGACCGTCACCCGGACCGGGCGATAGGCGTCGGGGTCAGCAGCCGGGCTGTGTCGCACGACCTCGTCGAAGAACCAGTCCGAGGTGACCACGGCCAGCACTCCGGGTGAGCCGGCCAGGGCGGACTTGAGCGGGGCGGCGTCCAGCAGCCGGAACGTCAGGTTGATCGACGCTCCCGCCACACCATGACCGTCGTGATGGAGTTCGCCGGCATGCAGCGCGATCCGCAGCCGGATCTGCTCCTGCTCATGGTGCGCACTGTTGTGCTCTCTGAGCCGTTCGGCGAGCCGGTACGGGAGGGACTCGACGAACACGCTCTTGGCGACCTCGGGTGGGGCCAGGATCAGGATCCCGTCACCGCGGTCCTCGTGATGGCACTCGGCCCACGGGATGGTGGCTGCGCGGAACGCCTCCCGCACGGCTCGATACAGACCCTCCCGCACCGCGACCCGGTGCGGATTGGTCCGGTGCCGGTTCCCGAACCCCTCCACGTCGACGGCGATGATCGTCCGGTGCACTGCGGGCGGTAGCTCGGGCATGTGACCTGATTTCACGCGACGTGACAGTCACGCTCGCTTGGTGGTCGCCAGGGGTGGAAGTGGGAAGGCGGCCTGTGCCAGTGTAGTTGTTCGATCGCTCTCGGTGATCGTGCCACTTCCGGGTGGCAGCCGCGCGTCAACACGTCGGCAACCTGGGTGGCCGCTGGCCGTGGCTACGACAATCAAGGCACGCTGCGAGATCAGGGGGATCACGGCGATGATCAGGCACCGTCCTGCACAGTCTGGGGGAGGACCCGGTGGACCATGACACCGCACCGGTGGGGGAGTTCGGCGCGGAGCTGACCGAGCACGAGCGGACCGACCTCACCCGACACGGCCGCCACCGCCGACTGCCCACCGGCACGTCCCTGTTCCTCGAGGGCACCCGCTCCGACACGGTGGTCCTCGTGATCTCGGGTCGGCTCAAGGTCATCGCCTCTGCAGCGGACGGCACCGAGGTGGTCCTGGCGGTGCGCGGGCCAGGGGCCTTACTCGGCGAGCTGG
>JALYQB010000083.1 GCA_030856045.1 Actinomycetota bacterium | reverse complement strand
CCCACCCGGCGCGACAGCCGGGCACCCGATGTCGGCCGCTACCACACAACAAGATCAGAAACAGAGGTCAAGATCACCGAAGACGACTCCGGTGGGGAACCTGCCACCCCCGTGAATGATCAAGGCCTACGCCACTGCCGCCCGGCGCACAGTTCCCGAAAACGTCCTCTGGCGACCCCGAACGGATAGCTGACGCCGCACCCACATGCCCCCAACGCGGCATTCGCAACACCGCTCTGCCTCCAATGCCGCGTACGCCTCATGGGATGAGGCGAACGCGGCATTGGGGGTAGGGCAGTGCGGCGAACGCGGCATTCGCGGCGCCGGGGGAGGGGCTGGTCAGAGTGCGGCGGCCGCCTTACGCGCCGCGACGAGCACCGGGTCCCAGACCGGTGAGAACGGCGGGGCGTAGCCGAGGTCGAGCCCGGTCATCTCCTCGACCGTCATCTCGTTCCACAGCGCGACGGCGCAGACGTCGACCCGCTTCGCCGACCCTTCCCGGCCGACGAGCTGCGCGCCGAGCAACCGCCCGCTGCCCCGCTCGGCCAGCAGCTTCACCGTGATCGGGGTCGTACCCGGGTAGTAGCCGGCGCGGGTGGTGGACTGCACCGTCACGGCGACGGGGTCGAACCCGGCCGCGCGCGCCTCGTCCTGGCGCAGCCCGGTGCGGGCGATCTCGAGGTCACACACCTTGCTGACCGCGGTCCCCACGACCCCGGGGAAGGTGGCCGACCCACCGGCGACGTTCGTCCCGATGACCCGGCCGTGCTTGTTGGCGTGCGTGCCCAGCGGGATGTGGACGTGGCGCCGGGACACCCGGTGGAAGACCTCGACGCAGTCACCGCCCGCCCACACTCCCTCCGCGACCCGCATCCCGGCATCGGTCCGCACCCCGCCGGAGTCACCGACGGGCAGCCCCGCCGTGGCCGCCAGCCCGCTGTTCGCCCGCACGCCCAGCCCCAGCACGACGATGTCCGCGGGCAGCGTGCCCGCCCCGGTGCCCACCGCGCTCACCCAGCCGTCGCGCCCCGTCTCGAACCCGGACACCGGGGTGCCGGGCAGCACCGTGATGCCCATGCCCTCCATCGCCTCGCGCACGAGCGCCCCCATGTCGGGGTCCAGCGTCGTCATCGGCTCGGGGGCCAGGTCGACGAGCGTGACGTCGAGACCGCGCCGCACCATCGCCTCGGCCATCTCCACCCCGATGTAGCCGCCGCCCACCACGACCGCGCGGCGCGGGTTGCGGTCCAGCCCGGCGAGCAGGCGCGTGCCGTCGTCGAGGGTCTGCAGCCCGTAGACGCCCGGCGCGTCCACCCCGGGGAGGTCCGGCCGCACCGGAACGGCGCCGGTCGCGACGACCAGGTCGTCGAAGCCCTCGGTGACCGCCCCGCCGGGGCCGGCCGCGGTCACCGTCCTGGCGTCGAGGTCGATCCCGGTGACCTCGGTGTGCATCCGCAGATCGATCCCGGCGGCGATGTGCTCGGCTGCGGTGCGGGCGACCAGGGACTCCGGGCCGTCGACGTCACCGGCCACCCAGTACGGCAGGCCGCACGCGGAGTACGACGTGTGCGCCGTGCGCTCGAACGCGACGACGTCGAGCGACCCCTGCGGCGCGCGCCGCAGGGCCTGCGACGCGGCGCTCATCCCCGTCGCGTCGCCACCGATGACCACCAGACGTCTCCGCACGCGACTCACCTCATCCCGCGGCGAGCCCCGGGGCAAACCGCTGTAGTTGACTGTGGACATGTCGACGATCGCACCCCACGGGTTGCACCACGTCACCGCCATCGCCTCGGACCCGCAGCGCAACGTGGAGTTCTACTGCCGCGTGCTGGGGCTGCGGCTGGTGAAGCAGACCGTCAACTTCGACCGGCCGGACACCTACCACCTCTACTACGGGGACGACCGCGGCCGTCCGTCCAGCCTCATCACGTTCTTCCCGTGGCCCGACGTCGAGCGCGGCCGGGAGGGCCCGGGCCTCACGACCGCCACCGCGCTCAGCGTGCCGCCCGAGTCGATCGGGTGGTGGCAGCAGCGGCTCGCGGGGCTCGGCGTGGATGTCGGCGCGCCCTCGCCGCGCGACGGGGAGGACGCCCTGGCCTTCCGCGACCCCGACGGGATGCTCGTGGAACTGGTCGCGGCTCCCGGCGACGCCCGCTCGGGCTGGGACGGCGAGGCGAGCGTGCCTGCCGAGCACGCCGTGCGGGGACTGCACGCGGTGACGTTCACCGAGCGGGAGCTGGACCCGACCGCCGGACTGTTCACCGGGATGCTCGGCATGGCCGTCGCGGGGGAATCCGGGAACCGGGCGCGGTTCGGCATGGCGAGCGGGGGCTCCGGGGCGGTGGTGGACGTCGCGGCGAGCGCCGCCGCCCCCGGGCTGCGGGCCGGCGGCACGGTGCACCACGTCGCGTTCCGGGCACCCGACCTCGAGACGATGACGGGCTGGCGCGCCGAGCTCGTCGAGGCCGGGGTGGCGGTCACGCCGATTCTGGACCGGCAGTACTTCCGCTCCATCTACTTCCACGAGCCCGGTGGTGTGCTGCTGGAGATCGCCACCGACGCGCCGGGCTTCGACGTCGACGAGCCGCTGCTGGAGCTGGGACGTGCGCTGCGGCTGCCGCCGTGGCTCGAGCCGGACCGCGAGCAGATCACCGCCGCGCTGCCCCCGATCACCCTGCCTCCGATCGGCCCGTCAGCGACGCGATCTCGTCGATCATCGAGGGCCACAGCGCCCGTGGCAGGTCGTGCCCCATGCCCGGGTAGGTGACCAGCCGCGCACCCGGCACGGCGGCTGCGGTCGCCTGGCCGCCTGCGACCTGGATCAGCGGGTCGTCCTCGCCGTGCAGCACGAGCGTCGGCACCCGGACGCCCGCGAGGCCCGGCCGCCGGT
>JALYQB010000075.1 GCA_030856045.1 Actinomycetota bacterium | reverse complement strand
GCCTTGCCCGAGGTGCCGGCGACACCCCCCGTCGGAGCCGTCGACGCGCCGGCGATCGCGAGCCTGTCGACGCCGGGAACGAGGTGGCCCGCCAACGCAGGCACCGGTCGCAGGAGCGCGAGCTGGTCGGGGGTGATGTCGAGGTGCATGGGGTGCGCGCCCGGCCAGTGCCCGTGGCGGGCCATCAGCTCGGGGTGGTGCACGTGCATGCCGCGGATGGTGCCCCGGAACCCGGGGGCGCGCTTCTCGACCTGGGCGATCATGGCTTCGGCGAAGGGTTCGGCGTGGGCTGCCCAGCCGCCGCGGACCTCGGCGGGCGCCGACGGGCAGGCCAGGTAGACGGTGTGCCGACCGGGCGGCGCGAGCGAGTCGTCGTACACGCTGGGGGTGAACGCGTACGTGGGTGGCGGATCGGGCAGGTGTCCCGCGTCCGCAGCGAGGAACCCGTCCTGCAGCTCGTCGAGGCTGTCGACGTGGCTCTGCAACCCGTTCCAGTCGCCGGGCCGGGCGTCGGGGTAGGGCGGCAGCGCGTCGGTGGCCAGGTGCACGACGAGCTGTACGGCGTTGCCGCGGTGCGTGGCGCGCAGTTGTGCGGCGAGGCGCCCGGACAGCGGCGGGTCGAGCAGGTCGAGCAGCGCGGTGCGGACGTCGATGGCGGTGACGACGGCGGCCGCGGGGAGGTACTCGCCGTCGACGAGGGTGACGCCGTGCGCGCGGCCACCGGCGGCGTGGATGCGTCGCACGGGGACGGCCGTGCGCACGGTGCCGCCGTAGGACTCCAGCCGGGCGACCAGGGCGTCGGTCAGTGCCTGCGAGCCGCCGCGGGGGTGCCACTGGCCGTGCAGGTGGTAGGCGGCCTGCCACATTGCGAAGAAGGCGCTGCCCGGCACGTGCGGCCCGGCGGACCCGTGTGCGGCGAAGGCGGCGACGGGGGCCCGGGTCAGGTCGCTCGGCAGGTGTGCGCGCAACAGGCTGCCGTAGGGGGCGAGCAGGTCGTGCAGCAGTTCCCGCACCCCACCCGCCCGGCGGGTGGCCTGGATCAGCGCGGGCACGCGGCTGGCCGCCAGCCGCACCAGAGCGGATCCGCCGGTGGCCTCCAGCCCGGCCACGGCGGCGCGGGCGAGGGGCATCGACCGGTGCATGAACCCCGCGTACGCGTCGGCCGCGGCACCGTCGTGTTCGGCGATCGAGGCGACGGTCCGCTCCACGGAACGGTGGAACCGGACGGTGCGCCCGTCGGTGAACACGCCCATCGCGAACGGTTCCATCTCGGTGTAGTGCAGACCCGCCCCGGCGAGGTCCAGCTCGGCGGGGATGCGCGTCATGTTGATGATGTTGTGCGCCGCGGAGTGGGTGTTGAAGCGATGCCCCGGGACGGTCTCCTCGGTTCGCGACCCCCCGCCGGGCGCCTCGCCGGCCTCGAGCAGCAGCACTTCCTGGCCGGCTCGCGCGAGGTAGCAGGCCGCCACCAGGCCGTTGTGCCCGCCGCCGACGACGAGAACCGGTGGTGCACCGCTCATCAGCTCGCGTCCTCGTCGCCTGCCGGGTTCGCGCTTCGCTGCTCGCCGACCGTCGAGAGTCGCCACTGGTGGGTGTGGCCGAGCAGAAGCTGCCCAATCCGTGGGTGGGGAACACCGCCGGCTGCGAGGTCGAGCACGCGGATGTCGCGCTGCGGGTCGATGAGGACGGCGACGGCACCGTCGATCGCGAGGTAGCTGCGGTCGCCCAAACCCGGCGTCGCGATGGTCTCGATCTCGAACATCTTCTCTCCTGTCCTACCGGACGGGTACCCGTCGATCGTGTCAGGTGAGCGGAGGAAGGGATGGGTTTGCCGCGATCAGACTCTCGCCTGGGCCCGGGTTCGGACCATGATCACTGTTTCGCGACCGTACTGTATGTAGCGCAGCGCGGAGCATACGGTCGCCAACCGGCGATCTTTCCGGCTTCGGGAGAGCCCCTGTCTCGCTAGCGCGCCGACGAGTGCCTGCATGGGCGGCAAGCAGGACGAGCCCGACGCGCAGCAGCGCCTGCCCGACCATGCGGGGCGGCCACTCGACCGTGCCAGCGGCTGGATCCCCGGCGGCAGGATGACCCCGGTCAGCGAGCCGCTCATCCCCTAGTAGCGCCGGACCGAGCAGCCGGCCGCCGGGGATTATCCGCGCCGCGCGGTCACCTCCGCTCGTCAAGCAGGTGGTAGAGCAGCAGCAACTGCGTGATCGCCAGGGGATCGCTGCGGGCGGCGTCGCCGAGCACGCCCAGGGACTCGGGCAGCTCCGACTCGGTCCCCATCGCAGACCAGATCGCCTTCTCCAGCACGATGCTGTCCTCGCGCGGTGCGTGTCCGTGCACGTGCAGGGCATCCACGGGGCGGCCGTCGGTGTCGCGGATCAGCTTCAGATGCATCGCACCGCGGTCGACCTCAGCGAACACCGAGGTCAGATCCGGGTGCCGGATCGTCGGACGCAGCATCAGCTCCGCCGAGAGCGGAGTGCTAGGCGGGTCGTCGCGCTCGGGTACCGGGGCGAAGCGCACCACGATGTCCGCCTCCGAGCGCTGTGGCCGGATGAACGCCTCCGACTCCGGCTCCCGCTTGTCCATCTCGGCCAGCACAGCCTCGCGCGAGTAGCCGCGCTTGGCCGTGTCGCGCCTGACCTTCCAGGTCCGCCGGATCTCCTCCGGAGGATCCAGGTAAACGGCCACGTCGAAGCAGGCCCTGGCCAGTCGTGTGTACAGCGGGAGGAGCCCCTCGATGATCACGAAGTCAGCGGGTTCGACGAGCTGCGGGCGGGCGAGCAGACCGCTGGAGTGGTCGTAGACCGGCTTGAGGATCGGCTGCCCGGTGGCGAGCAGCTGCAGGTGCTGCTCCATGATCGAGACGTAGTTGCAGTCGGGGTGCAGGGCGGTGAACGGCAGCCCCTTGCGTTCCTCGCGGTCGTAACGGTGGTAGTCGTCCACGCACAGCGATGTGCACCGGGCGGCGCCGAGCGCATCGACCAGCCCCTGGGTCAGGGTGGTCTTGCCTGCCGCGCTGTCGCCGGCGATGGCGAGCATCACGGGGCGCGTGCGCTGCGTGTCGGCCAGCTTCATCCGCAGTTCCTTGTCAGGCATTCTCGGTCTCCTTCGTCGATCGCCGTGCCACCGTCGGCTCCGCGGTCACCCGGTCCGGCGGGGTGGCGGTCATCGGATGGCCTCCTCAGCGGTGGCGCGGAGCCGGCTGACCGCACCGCCGATGTCGGTGCGATCGGCGAACAGGGCACTGCCGGCGCAGAAGGTCCGCGCGCCCGCAGCAGCCGCGGCGGCGATCGTGGCCGGGCCGATGCCGCCGTCGACCTCGAGCTCGACGTGCGGGGCGCGCTCGTCGAGCAGCCGGCGGGCCGCGGCGATCTTGGGTTCCATGGTGGTCAGGTAGGACTGGCCACCGAAGCCGGGGTTCACGGTCATCACCAGCAGCAGGTCGACCAGGTCGAGCACGTGTTCGACGGCGCTCAGCGGAGTGGCCGGGTTCAGCGCGACCCCGGCCCGCGCCCCGGCTTCCCGGACCGCGGCGAGGCTGCGGTGCAGGTGTGGGCAGACCTCGGCGTGCAGGATGACCATCTCGCACCCGGCCTCCACCCATCGCGGCAGCATCGGATCCGGGTCGACGACCATGAGGTGGGCCTCGAACCCGATCTCGACCAGTGGTCGGCACGCCGCGACGACGTCGGGTCCGAAGGTGATGTTCGGTACGAACCGCCCATCCATGACGTCCCACTGGATGCGGTCGACGCCGGCCTTCTCCAGAGCCTGGCAGTCCTCGCCCAGCCGGGCGAAGTCGGCGGGCAGGACCGATGGCGCGATGCGGACGGGGTGGTTGGTCATCAGGGTCTCTCCCTTCGGCGATGCAGCGATGCGGCACATGCGGAGACCGGTACCCGGCACTCCGCGGTGGAAGATCGGCGGGCGCCTGGTGGCATGAATGTCCGGACACGTACCATGTCCGAGATGGCGGTCCGGCCCGTGCGTCTCGTGCTCGTCGATGACCATGAGATGGTCCGGACCGGGCTGAAGGCGATGTTGTCCGATCTCCTCGACGTCCGGGTGGTCGGCGAGGCAGCCGACGCGGACGGTGCCGTGCGGATGACTACCGACCTGGACCCCGACATCGTGGTCTGCGACGTCCGGCTCGGCCGCGACAGCGGCTTGGACCTGTGCCACTCCCTCCTGCTGGAGAATCCGGACCGGCGGGTCGTGATGCTCACCGTCTACGACGATGAGCAGTACCTTTACCAGGCGTTGCGAGCCGGTGCCCGCGGCTACCTGCTGAAGCGGATCGACGGCGACGAGCTGGCTCGCCAGCTGCACCGGGTGTACAGCGGGGAGATCGTCGTCGACTCGGCCCTGGCCGGCCGGGTCGCGGCCGCAGCTGCCCGAATCGATGCCGGCGAGTTCTGGCCGGGTGCGCGGCTCGGCCTGACCCAGCGTGAGAGCGAGGTCCTCGCCCTCATCGTCGCGGGATTGACCAACGGGGCGATCGCCGGGCAACTCGTCGTCGGCGACGAGACCGTCAAGAGTCACGTCCGGGCTGTCTACCGCAAGCTCGACGTCGCGGACCGGGCCGGTGCGGTGGCTAGGGCACTGCGGGAGGGTCTCTTCCGCTGAGCGACCTGCCGGGTATCCCGGCCATCACGCGATCCGGAGTGCGGACCGTTCGCGGAGCACCTCCGCGTTGCAGGTGACCTGGTGGGCCAGGGCGGACTGTCCCTCGGCGATGCGGTCCGGGTCGCCCTGCCACTCCTGTAGCGCTGGACTGACCAGTGCCCGGCCGAACGAGAACGTCAGCGGCCACGGGGAGTCCACCTCCTGCATCGCCTTGAGGTTCGCGGTCGCGGTCTCGGAGGACTGCCCGCCGGAGAGGAACGCGACGCCGGCCAGCTCGTCGGGCAGCGCGCTCCGCAGCGTGTCGACGGTGACTCGCGCGACCTCGTCCGGGCCGGCGTCCTGCCCGGAGTCCGTCCCCGGGACGACCATGTTCGGCTTGAGCACGGTGCCGCGTGGGTCGAAGCCGGCATCCGTGAGCATCCGGAAGAGCATCCGCAGGGTCGCGGCGGTCACCTCCGCGCACCTCTCCTGCGAGTGGGCACCGTCCATGAGCACCTCGGGCTCGACGATCGGCACGAGCCCGGCGTCCTGGCACGCGCGGGCGTAGCGGGCGAGCGCGTGGGCGTTCGCCTGCTGTGCCCAGTCAGTCGGCGTGCCGTCCCCGATGGTGATCACCGCGCGCCACTTGGCGAAGCGCGCTCCGAGCTCGACGTACTCCTCGAGGCGGTCGGCGAGACCGTCGAGGCCCTCGGTGACCTTCTCGCCGGGTGCTCCGGCCAGCGGCTTAGCCCCGGTGTCGACCTTGATGCCCGGCAGCATGCCCAGGTCGGTCAGCGCGCGCGGGAATGTTCGGCCGTCGCCGAGTTGCTGACGGAGCGTCTCGTCGCAGAGGATCACGCCACTGATACCCGCATGCAGGTCTGGCGTGGTCACCAACAGCTCGCGGTAGGCGCGCCGGTTCTCCTCGGTGGGATCGACGCCGGCCTTCTCCAGGCGCTTGTCCATCGTGCCGATGCTCTCGTCGGCGGCGAGGATGCCACGGCGATCGTTGACCAGTTCCGTCGCGGTGTCGTGCAGTGATGTCGTGTGGTCCGTCGTCGGTTCGGTGGTCATCGTCGTCCCTTCGTCGGTGCAGGTCCTCGACCGGTTCAGCCGCGCCGGTGGTCCACTGCACTGTAGGTCGCGAGACTGTAGGTCGCGAGCCGGTCGAGGCGGTAGGTGCTCACGGCGATCTCGCAGCTGGGATCCGCTCGTCACGCCCATGATGAGACGCTAGGTTCGGGCCATCGAGCGGCCATCCCCCCTCAGGTGTAAGTCGGGGGGGAGGCGATGAGCGGTGGTCACTAGCCGACGCCGGTTCCCGGCCGTACGGTCCGGTCATGCTCGCCGCAGTCGTCTTCGACGTCGACGGGACCTTGGCCGAGACCGAGCGCGACGGCCATCGGCCTGCGTTCAACCGGGCTTTCGCCGATTTCGGGCTGCCCTACCGGTGGGACGAGCAGACCTACGGCCGGCTGCTGGCCGTCACAGGTGGCCGGCGTCGGATCGAGGGGTTCCTTGCCGAGGCAGGCCATCCTGATCCCGTCGGCGTGGCCGCCGACCTGCACCGTGCCAAGACCGCGCACTACATCGAGTGGGTGCGTTCGGGCCCGCTGCGCTGCCGACCGGGTGTCGACACGCTGATCGCCGACCTGGGCCGGGCCGGGGTGCGCTGTGCAGTCGCGACCACCGGCAGGCAAGCCTGGGTCGGACCGCTGCTCGACAGGCTCTTCGGCTGCACCTCGTTCGAGGTCGTCGTGACCGGTGACGACGTCGCGAACCTCAAACCGGCCCCTGACGCCTACCTGTGCGCCCTGGACCGACTCGATCTCCCGCCGGATGCGGTGCTCGCGGTCGAGGACTCGTCGCCGGGACTGGCCGCGGCGCGCGCAGCGGGCCTCCCGTGCCTGGTCGTCACCAACGGCTATACCCGAGAGGGTGTCTTCCCCGACGCCGTTGCCGTCCGCGACGGCTTCGAGGACCTCGGCGTCGACAGCTGTGCGGACCTGGTTCGGGCCTGATGGGAGCTGCCGAGCCGGTGTCCGCCGCGATAGGCAGCTGATCACTGAAGGGTTATGTCTGAACTCTTGATGGACAGGCACGGATTCAGGGAGCAGGCTGTGCCCATGGCAGATCGGTGGAGTGCTGGCGTTATCCCCTACGCAGAGATGGGCTACTGGGAGCCGGACTACGTGCCGAAGGACACGGACATCCTGTGCGCCTTCCGGATCACACCGCAGCCGGATGTGCCTCCGGAGGAGGCGGGCGCGGCGGTGGCGGGGGAGTCGAGCACCGCGACGTGGACCGTGGTGTGGACCGACCGTCTCACCGCGCACGAGCATTACCAGGCCAAGTGCTACAAGGTCGAGGCGGTGCCGAACTCGGACAACCAGTACATCGCCTGGATCGCCTACAGCATCGACCTGTTCGAAGAGGGCTCGATCGCCAACCTGACGAGCTCGATCATCGGCAACGTCTTCGGGTTCAAGGCGCTCAAGGCCCTGCGGCTGGAGGACATGCGGATCCCGTTCGCGTACGTGAAGACCTTCCGCGGCCCGCCGCACGGCATCGTGATGGAGCGGGAGTACCTGAACAAGTACGGCAGGCCGCTGCTCGGGGCGACCACCAAGCCGAAGCTGGGACTCTCGGCCCGCAACTACGGTCGGGTGGTCTACGAGGCGCTCCGCGGTGGGCTCGACTTCGTCAAGGACGACGAGAACATCAACTCGCAGCCGTTCATGCGCTGGCGCGACCGGTACCTGTACTGCATGGAGGCGGTCAACCGCGCGCAGGCCGAGACCGGCGAGATCAAGGGCCACTACCTCAACGTCACGGCCGGGACGATGGAGGAGATGTACGAGCGGTCGGAGTTCGCCGCCTCGCTGGGCACGGTCATCGTGATGATCGACCTCACGGTCGGCTACACGGCGATCCAGTCGATGAGCAACTGGGCGCGCGCCAACGGTGTGATCCTGCACCTGCACCGCGCGGGGCACGGCACCTACACCCGGCAGAAGACGCACGGCGTGAGCTTCCGGGTGATCGCCAAGTGGATGCGGCTGGCCGGGGTGGACCACATCCACGCGGGCACGGTGGTGGGCAAGCTCGAGGGCGACCCGAACATGGTGGCGGGCTACTACGACACGCTGCGGCTCGGTCAGATCGCCGCCGATCCGGCCAAGGGCCTGTACTTCGACCAGGACTGGGCCTCGATGCCCGGCACCATGCCGGTCGCGTCGGGCGGGATCCACGCCGGACAGATGCACCAGTTGCTGCACTACCTCGGCGAGGACGTCATCCTGCAGTTCGGCGGCGGGACCATCGGGCACCCGATGGGCGTCTCGGCAGGTGCCGAGGCGAACCGGGTGGCCGTCGAGGCGGTGATCAAGGCTCGGAACGAGGGCAAGGACTACCTGGCCGAGGGCGACGACATCCTCAAGGCGGCGGCGAAGAAGTGCAAGTCGCTCGACGTCGCCCTCGACACCTGGGGTGACATCAGCTTCAACTACGAGTCGACCGACACCTCCGACGTCGTCGAGACACCGACGCCGGCCTGAGCACCATCACCGGCGGAGAGGCATCACACCATGAGGATCACCCAGGGCACGTTCTCCTACCTGCCCGACTTCACCGACGACGAGATCAGCGCACAGATCCAGTACTGCATCGACCAGGACTGGCCGCTGTCGGTGGAGTTCACCGACGACCCGCATCCCCGGAACACCTACTGGGAGATGTGGGGACTGCCGATGTTCGATCTGAAGGACGCGGCCGGCGTGCTGATGGAGGTGAACGCCTGTCGCAAGGCCCAGCCTGACCACTACATCAAGCTCAACGCCTACGACGCCACGCTGGGCAGGCAGACGACGATGCTCTCGTTCATCGTGCAGCGGCCACAGCACGAGCCCGGGTTCCGGCTCGACCGGCAGGAGGTCTCGGACCGCCGCATCCGGTACACCGCGCACTCCTACGCCACCGAGCGCCCGGTCGGCGAACGTTACGCCCGGTCGTGACATGACCGACTCATCCAACGGCGCTGAAGAATCGTCGTCCGGGTCCCGACGGGGTTTCGGTATGCGGGCCACGCCCAAGGGCACGGACGACGAGCAGGACTCCGCCGCGGAGGAGTCCGCTGCGGAGGAGTCCGCTGCGGCGGAGGGTGACGATGACGTGCTCTCGCCCGATGCCCGTGTCGATCTGACAGAGGTCAGGCGCGAGGCGGGGGTGGACGACGTGCTGGCCGTGCTGGACCGCGAGCTCGTCGGGTTGGCCCCGGTGAAGGCACGAATCGCCGAGCTGTCGGCGCTGCTGCTGGTGGACCGCACCCGGTCCCGGTTCGGCATCGCCGTGCCCCAGCCGAACCTGCACATGTGCTTCACCGGCAGCCCCGGTACCGGAAAGACCACGGTCGCGCTCCGGATGGCCGACCTGCTGCGGCAGCTCGGCTATCTGCGCCGCGGGCACCTGGTCACCGTTACCCGCGACGACCTCGTCGGACAGTACGTCGGGCACACCGCGCCCAAGACGAAGGAGGTCGTCAAGCGGGCGATGGGCGGGGTGCTGTTCATCGACGAGGCATACTACCTCTACCGGGAGGACAACGAGCGCGACTACGGGCAGGAGTCCATCGAGATCCTGCTGCAGGTGATGGAGAGCAACCGCGACGACCTCGTGGTGATCCTGGCCGGCTACGCCGACCGGATGAACGACTTCTTCCGCGCCAACCCCGGGATGAGCTCCCGGATCGCCCACCACATCACCTTCCCCGACTTCTCCGTGCCTGAGCTGGAAGAGATCGGGTTGCTGATGGCCGAAGAGCTCGGCTACCGGTTCTCGGACGAGGCCCGCGAGACCCTGAGTGAGTACCTCAAGAGGCGCGTCGAGCAGCCGTGGTTCGCAGGCGCCCGCAGTGTCCGCAACGCGGTGGAGCGTGCTCGGCTGCGGCAGGCCCGCCGCCTGCTCGAGCAGGACGATCCGAAGGTCGGTCGCGACGAGCTGATGACTTTCGAGCGGGCCGACCTCAAGGGCAGCCGGGTCTTCTCCGGCGGTGCCAGGGCAGTCGCTGATGAGGGTCCCCAGTCGGCTGAGGACCATGCGGAGGGCTCGCTCGACTGAGATCGACGTGCTCGCCTCGACCGATCCGGCGTCCGGTTCCGGTTCCGGGCGTCGGCATGCTCGCATATCCGGCCGCTCGAAGGAGGACACAATGGTCGCCGACCGCACGACCCTCGCCCGGTTCCTGATCGAGGAGCGGCGGCGTCATCCCGGGGCTAGTGGGGAGCTGAACGCGCTCGTGCTCGATGTCGCGC
This sequence comes from Actinomycetota bacterium, assembly GCA_030856045.1. Classification (GTDB taxonomy): domain Bacteria; phylum Actinomycetota; class Actinomycetes; order Mycobacteriales; family Pseudonocardiaceae; genus JALYQB01. The sequence goes on along the minus strand of JALYQB010000075.1, from coordinate 8,696 downwards.
TCGCCTGTAAGGCGATCGCCCGTCAGGTGGCCTACGGGGCGCTCGGCGGTGTGCTCGGCGCCGCGGGCGAGACCAATGTGCAGGGGGAGGCCCAGCAGAAGCTCGACGTGCTGGCGAACGACCTCTTCCTCCGCGTCAACGAATACGGCGGGCTGGTCGCCGGTATGGCGTCCGAGGAGCTGGCGGAGCCGTACGTCATCCCGGCGCAGTACCCGCGGGGTAAGTATCTGCTGGCGTTCGATCCGCTCGACGGTTCGTCGAACATCGACGTCAATGTCGCGGTCGGCAGTATCTTCTCGGTGCTGCGGACACCCACTTCGGGTGCGGACGCGTCGGCGGGCGATTTCCTGCAGCCCGGCTCGGAGCAGGTCTGCGCCGGATATGCGATCTACGGTCCGTCGACGATGTTCGTCCTCACCGTCGGCACGGGCGTGCACGGCTTCACACTCGACCCGCAGCTCGGGGAGTTCATCCTCACCCACCCGGCGATGAAGCTCCCGGAGACCGCGACGGAGTTCGCGATCAACGCCTCGAATCGCCGCTTCTGGGAGCCGGCCGTCAAGCGCTACGTCGACGAATGCCTCGCCGGGAGCTCCGGGCCGCGCGCGAAGGACTTCAACATGCGCTGGGTCGCGTCCCTCGTCGCGGAGACGCACCGCATCCTGACCCGCGGCGGTGTCTTCCTCTATCCCCGCGACACGAAGGATCCGGCGAAGCCGGGGCGGCTGCGGCTGCTCTACGAAGCCAACCCGGTGGCGTTCCTCATCGAGCAGGCCGGTGGCCTCGCAAGCACCGGGCACGAGCGAGTCCTCGATGTCGCGCCCGACGACCTTCATCAGCGCATCGCGTTCATCTTCGGTGTGGGCGAGGAGGTCGAGCGGATCGAGGAGTACCACCGCAAGCACAACGACGCCGAGTACGACGCACCGCTCTACGGGGACCGCGGCCTGTTCCGCACCTCCAGCTGAGCGACGACGGGAGAAGCCGATGTCAAGCAAGCACCCGGTCATCGCGATAGCCGGCGCCTCGGGCGCCGGGACGACGTCGGTGATGCGCACCTTCGAGCAGATCTTCCGCCGCGAACACGTGAACGCGGCGTACATCGAGGGTGACAGCTTCCACCGGTTCGACCGGGCCGAGATGAAGGCCGCGATGGCTGAGGCGCTGGAACGCGGCGATCACACCTTCAGTCACTTCGGGCCGGAGTCGAACCTGTTCGAGGACCTCGAGGCGCTGTTCCGGCAGTACGGCGAGACCGGCAGCGGAAAGGTCCGCAAGTACCTGCACGACGCGGACGAGGCGGCGCCCTACGATCAGGAACCCGGCACGTTCACCCCCTGGGAGGACCTGTCCGCCGACTCGGACCTCTTGTTCTACGAGGGACTGCACGGCGCGGTCGCGACGGACACGGTCGACGTCGCCCGGTACGCGGACCTGCTGATCGGCGTGGTACCGGTGATGAACCTGGAGTGGATCCAGAAGGTGCTGCGCGACAAGGCGAACCGTGGGTACTCGACCGAAGCGGTGACCGAGACGATTCTGCGACGCATGCCGGACTATGTGAACTACATCTGCCCGCAGTTCTCGCGCACTCACGTCAACTTTCAACGAGTGCCGATGGTGGACACCTCGAACCCGTTCATCGCCCGGACCATCCCGACGTTGGACGAGTCGATGCTCATCATCCGGTTCGCCAATCCACGCGGCATCGACTTCGCGTACCTGGTCTCGATGCTGGACGGCTCGTTCATGTCCCGCGCGAACACCATCGTCTGTCCGGGCGGCAAGATGGACCTCGCGATGCAGCTCATCTTCACACCGATGATCTGGCGGCTGGTCGAGCGGCGGAACCAAGAGCTCGAGCGCGGGTGAGGAACCGTCAGGTCCCGCCCTGATGGACATCATCCGGCGATGACCACGAACGCTCGGTTGCGCGTCTTCGTCGAACTCGCCGACTGCGGGTCGGTGCGCGCCGCAGCCGACGCGCTCGTGGTCACGCAGTCCTCGGTGTCCGCGGCCGTCACGGCGCTGGCCCGGGACGTGGGGGTGCCGCTGCTGGAACGCGACGGGCGAGGCGTGCGGCTGACCCCGGCCGGTGAGCGGTACGCCGAGTACGCGCGACAGATTCTCGGCCTGCACGCGGAGGCGATCGCAGCCGCCCGCAGCGAGGACGGGCCCGAACACGGGCTGGTCCGGCTGGCTGCGGTCACGACGGCAGGGGAGCACGTGCTACCCGAGCTGCTGGCCTCGTTCCGGGACGAGCATCCGGGCGTCGACCTGCGGCTGGAGGTCCGTTCCCGCGATGCGGTGTGGCCGTTGCTGGTCCATCACGAGGTGGACCTCGTCGTCGCCGGGCGCCCACCCGCCGACCTGTCGGTCGTGGTCCGGGCGACGAGCCCGAACACCCTGGTCGTCGTGGGTGATCCGCACCACCGGGACGATTTCGTCCCGCACCGGGCGACGTGGCTGCTCCGCGAACCAGGCTCCGGAACGCGCTCGACCTGTCTCTCGGTGCTCTCCGCGCTCGAGGCCGATCCGCCACAGCTCACCCTGGGCTCGCACGGGGCGGCCGTCGCGGCGGCAGTGGCGGGCCTCGGGGTCACGCTGGTGTCCGAACAAGCCGTCGCGGTGCAGGTGCGGTCCGGACAGCTGGTCGTCCTGCCGGTGCCGGGAACGCCGTTGGACCGGCCGTGGCACCTCGTCAGCGGCGCCCGGACATCGGCCAGCGCCGAGCTACTGGTCGCTCACGTCCGCCGCCGGCCGGGATGGCTGGGCGGTGGATGATCCTGGGAGGGTCACCGTGACCACCGTTCCGGACCCCGGCCGGGACCGGACCGTCAGCGTTCCGCCGACGAGCTCGGCACGTTCGGACATGCTCTGCATGCCGTAACCGCCGACCGCTCGCGCGCCACCGGGACGGTTCGGGTCGAAGCCGCGGCCGTCGTCGCCGATCTCGAGCCGGGCGCCGTCGCAGGCGACGGTGAAGCGCAGCCGGACCCGGCTCGCCGCGGCGTGCTTGACGACGTTCTGCAGCGCCTCCTGCGCGATCCGGTATAGCGCCAACTCGTGCTGTTCCGGGAGCCGATGCTCGGCCACGTCGAGGTTCACCACCAGGTCGGGCAGCGACCGGGCCAGGCTGGACAGGCCCCCCGGCAGCCCCAGGTCGTCCAGTACCGGCGGGCGCAGGCCCCCGATGGCCGCGCGCGCCTCGTCCATGCTCAGGTCGGCGAGCCCGCGGGCGAACCGGAGCTGCTCGGCGGCGTCGCCCGGCCGGGACGGCAACGCCCGCTCGGCCGCATCCAGGTGGTAAGCCAGGCTGACCAGACGTTGGGAGATCCCGTCATGGATGTCCCCGGCCAGCCGCCGCCGTTCGGCCTCCTGGGCGGCGATGACCTGCTCGGTGAACCGCTCCTGTGCCCGCTCCCGCAGGACGAGTTGCCGGTGCAGCCGCGCCGAGTGCATGGCCCCGGCGACGAGGCTGCCGATCACCGTGAGCAGTCGGACGTCCGCGGCGCTGAACTCCCGTCGCGCGAGCGTGTGCACGTTCAGCACGCCGACCAGACCGGCGGCGTCACTGGTCATCGGCACCGACGCCATCGAGACGAAGTCCGCACCGCGCAGCGCCGGGATCGGCAGGTACCGGGGGTCCTGTTCCTTGTGCTCGACGATCACGGCCGGTTTCCGGCGGCTGGCCACCCAGCCCGTCACACCGACCCCGATGGGCAGCTGCACCTGTCCGACAGCGGCGTCGAACGGTGGCGTCGCCCCGGTGAGGGTGAGTGATCGCTCCGCGTCGTCGAGGACGTGCACGAAGCAGACGTCGGTCGTGGTCGCCTCGGTGATCAGTCGGGCGACGGCAGCGGCCAGCGGCTCGACGTCAGGACCGGACGACACCGCCTCGATGATGGAGAGCAACAATGCGGTCTCGCGCTGGGCATCCCCCGCGACGAGCGCCGGTCCGATGTCCCGCAGCGGCGGACGTCGCCTCGTCATGTCTCGCCTCCAGGCCGGGTTCGCGTCGACGTTGTCCGGACACCGAACGCGGCGCCATGAGCGTAGCTATCCAGTCCATGCCGGTACCGTAGTCCGTGCAACGTCACTTCCTGCGGCTTCGTCACCGAGGTAGGGCATGGCCAGACGCGCGCGCGCTCGACCACTGGACCGTGGGAACCCCCTACCGCTGTGGGCGCAGCTGGAGGCCGATCTCCTGCGGCGGATCCGGGCCGGTGGCTTCGACGATCGGTTCCCCGGTGAGCACGAACTCGTCACCGAGTACGAGGTCAGCAGGCACACCGTGCGCGACGCGTTGCGCCGCCTGCGCGACGAGGGCGTACTGGAGTCCGGACGGGGTCGCGGCACCTGGCTGCGCACGCCGCGGACCCGGCCGCCGCTCGGTGCCCTCTACTCGCTTTTCCGTTCGGTCGAGGCGACGGGCCTGGAGCAGCGCAGCGAGGTTCGGGCACTCGGTGTCCGTGTCGACGAGGACGTGGCAGCGCGGCTGGAAAGATCGGCGTCGACCGAGTTCGTCTTCCTGGAACGCCTGCGGCTGGCCGACGGGGAGCCACTGGCACTCGACCGAACCTGGCTGCCGCGGTCTGTGGCCGGGCCGTTGCTGGACGCCGATTTCAGCCACTCCGGGCTCTACGACGAGCTGGCGAGCCTGACCGGCACGCGGCTGACCGGCGGCACCGAAGTACTCAAGGCGATCGTGCCCACCGCAGCGGACCGGAAGCTGCTCAAGGTCCCAGCCGGTACCGCGGCGCTGGAGGTGCAACGCATCGGATGCCTGCGCGACGAGCCGATCGAGTGGCGCGAGAGTCTCATTCGGGGTGATCGGTTCAGCGTGATCGCCCAGTGGTCCGCGCAGGAGGGCTACCGGATGGACGTCGCCGGGAGCGCCGTGACGTTCGGCAAGCCTGCAGGCGAGATGTGATCACCCGAATGACGGGCGCGGTCTGTGAGGTCTCCCAGCCATCCTGGTCACGGAGGGCAGCATGACTGATCGCAACCAGTCCCGCCGGCACCCGGTTCCCATGCCCACGCGCTGCAGACTCCGGCTCCTCGACGGGTTCGCGCTCGAGGTCGGCGGTCGCGTGTGCCACCCGCAGCTGAGCGGGCAGCGGCTGCTGGCCCTGCTGACGATCTCGGGGCCGACCGGGCGGGTAACGGCAGCCGGGACGCTGTGGCCGGAGGCCAGCGAGCCCCACGCGCTCGGGTCACTGCGCACGGCCATCTGGCGACTACACAGCTGCAGCCCCGGACTCGTCCTCGGCGACGCCGACCACCTCCGGCTGTCCCCGGCCGTCGAGGTGGACATCCACACGGTCGTTCAGCGTGCCACCCGCCTCATCAACACCGAGATCGCGCACGACGACGACCTCGACATCGGTCCGTTGCGCGGCCGCGAGCTGCTCCCCGGCTGGTACGACGATTGGGTCGGCCACGAGCGGGAACGGCTGCGCCAGCTCCGCATGCACGCCCTGGAGGCCCTCGCTGCCCAGCTGGGCAGCCGCGGCCACTACGCCGCAGGCCTGGAGGCGGCGCTGGAGGCGGTGCGGATGGAGCCGCTGCGCGAGAGCTCTCACCGGGCGGTGATCGCGCTGCACCTCGCGGAGGGCAACGTCGTCGAGGCGGTGCGACACTTCGACGCGTTCCGCACCGCACTGTTCGGCGACCTCGGTGTCGAGCCCTCGCCGCGGCTCGTGGGGATGCTCGTCGCCGTGCCGGAGCGCACGCGGCCCGCCCGGTTGACGTCGCGGTGACGCCCGCGGGGTGCAGTGTGCTCATCGCGCGGCTCTGGCACGAGATCGGGGCGGCTGCCGCCGGGCTGCGGTGCGTCCGCCACCGAGAGAACCGAGGACGCCATGTCAGACGAGCACGTGCGGGCCGACCTGGTCCGCAGCGGCGGCTTCGCCGGGTTGACCCGGCGAAGCTCCGTGGACACCGCGACGTTGCCGCCCGACGAGGCACGGCAGCTGCGCGACCTCGTCGCCGGCCTTGATTTCGCGGCCCTCGCCGACGCGGGCGCGTCGCGGAGCCGGGCGCCCGACAGCTACTCCTACGACCTGACGATCGTGCGCGGCCCGGAGCGCGTCCGGGTGGTGCGCGACGACCGCGGGATCGGCGCGGAGCTGCGCCCGCTGATCCGGTTCCTGGACCAGCGGACGCAGCCGGGGTGAGTTAGACGATGCCGACGGCCCCGAACGTTCCCCGCACGACCTGGGCGGCCTGGCGCGCGACCAGCCCGTCCCTGGCGAGGATTCGTGCCTGCGCGCTCAGCACGTCCGCGGCGTCGGCGAAGTTGGCCGTGGGCCACAGGTTCTGCAGCCCGGCGTACCAGATCCGCCCCGCGCCCTCGGTCCCCAGCTCGCCGGCGGTGAGGTAGAAGGCCCGGTTGACGATGCCGCTGTTGATGTGCACGCCCTGGTTGTCGTCCGGCCCGGCGTAGTAGTCCCTCATGTGGGCAGGCTGCGGGTCCTTTCCGAGGACCGTGTTGTCGTACGCCGTGCCCGGGTGCGCCATCGAGCGGAGGGCCTCGCCGTACAGGTCCGGCGCCATGATCTCGTCGCCGATCAGCCAGTTCGCGGAGTCGAAGTCCTCGCCCTTCAGTCGCTGCTCGACCAGGGTGCCGAAGACGTCGGCGAACGATTCGTTCAGCGCACCGGACTGGCTCTGGTAGTCCAGGTTCGCGGTGTGCTCGACGACGCCGTGGCTGAACTCGTGCCCCATCACGTCGGGTGACTGGGCGAAGTCGACGAAGGTGCGGCCGTCGCCGTTGCCGAGGGTCAGCCGGGTGCCGTCCCAGAATGCGTTGAGGAAGTCCACGCCGTAGTTCACGTTGACGTTGATGGTCATGCCGTTGCCGTCGATCGAGTCGCGGTCGTGCACCGCCTTGTAGTACTCCCGGATCGCACTGGCGTGGTCATGCGCCTGGTCGACGTTCACGGTACCGGTGGATTGGTCCTCCTCCCCGCGGACACGTTCCACGTCGAACTCCCAGGTGCGCTTGTCATCGTAGATCGCGCGGTCACCCTTGCCGGGCTGCAGCCCCGTGAGCGAGCCGAGACCCTTGATCACCCGGGCGGTGTCCTTCACCGTGGCCCGCTTCTCCCGCAGCAGCTTGCTGACGACCGCGGTGCGCTGCGCTGCGCTCGGGTCTGCCGTATCCATGCCGGTTCGCTGCGCCACGTGCGCCACGACGTGCGGCGGCACGAACGCGCAGCAGGCACGCCGCGCACGGCGAGCAGTGATCAGTGTCATCGTGGCTCCCTTCACGGGCCGCCGGCCGGGACACGACCCGTCATGGCCTCGCGGCGGACTGCTGTCCGGGCGCGGTTCCCGATGACGATGGTCCGCGGACCCCGTCACCTCGACGTCACCTGGCACTCATCCCGTCATGGATACCACCTGATCGCGTCTGAATCGAGAGCCGCCGGTGCGCGAGAGGGTTCTGCGGGGCCGCCAGAGCGGCGACCGCTCGGACGTGGACACCCACGGATGATCAACGCCGTGGGTGTCACCACCGCCAGGTCTCCGCTCGCTGCACAAGTTCACCCGATCGAGTTTGATGATGACGTACTTATCGGGCGTTGCGCGTCCTCTAGCCAGCATGACACCGTCCGGCCTTTCACGATAGGAGGAGTCGTATGTCACATGAAACGGGAGCGGTGACCCCCTCCAAGCAGATCGAGGAAGCGAACCTGTTCAACGTCACCGGTCCGATCGTGATCAGCTACTCCAGGTCCAGCATCGCAGGGGTACCGCAGTTCTCCTACCGTGACGGAGAACTCGATCTCAGTTTCAGCGGCGACGACATCGCTCGGGAGGACACCCCGCCGGGCGAGGTCGTAACGGTGACACTGGAAAACGTGGCTGATGCCTTCGTCCGTACCTTCACGCTCCTGGTGCCGAAGATCAGGCTGCGCATGGGCGACGAGGTCTCCTTCGACACCCTGGGCATCGAGACGATCGATCGCTCGGGCGCATTCGTGCCGCCTCCGGGACCGACCGGAGTGCTGCAGACCTACCGGTCGCACCAGCTCCAAGGCGTCGCGAACGTCGTCGTCTTCGCCGAACTGGTATGACACTACTTGCACACCACCCCCTTCAGTGTCTGGCAAACGGAGATCGTCATGAACGAGGAACAGGCACGCGCTTTTCAAGAGTTGCCCACCCCGGAGTCATGCCGGATAATCAATTTCGACTCCGCGCGGGTCGTCACGTTGCGAACCCAGCCGCCGCGACACGTGTTGGTCGTCAGTGGGGAGAAGCCGTACTTCAACATGGAAGTCTCGCTCTCCCCGCTAGTGTACATCAGGCAGCCTGAGTACTGGGGTATCGAAGTGGTCGGCTGTCTGCCCGAGGTGGGCCTGCCGGTTGTTACACCCTATGTCGTGCATCACGACCTTGATGGCACCATCGGTACCTGCGGCATCGAAGTCATCGGCGCCGGCCGGTCTGAAAAAATAGATATCCCCAGCTATCCAGCTGAACCACCGGCCTCTTTCACGCTGTCCATCACATCAGCGGCCGGTGGCGAGGTCATCGCCCGTGCGTCACTGACCTGTCCGCCGGATGGTTGCTCCCACCCCAACCCGGCCGCCGCGTGCGAGCAGTTGAACAAGGCCGATGGTCGGATCGAAGGTATCCCCGAAGACCCAGGGCCGTGCACCAAGGAGTTCAACCCGGTGATCGTG
>JALYQB010000066.1 GCA_030856045.1 Actinomycetota bacterium | reverse complement strand
TACATCACCCAGCCGCACACCAGCGCGGGCAGGGTGCCGACCGACAAGGGCTACCGGCTCTTCGTCGACCGCCTCTCCGACGTCAAGCCGCTGTCGGGCCCGGAGCGGCGGGCGATCCAGACATTCCTGGGCAGCGCGGTGGATCTCGACGACGTGCTGCGCCGCAGTGTGCGCCTGCTCGCCCAGCTGACGCGGCAGGTCGCGGTCGTGCAGTACCCGACGCTCAGCCGCTCCTCGGTCCGCCACCTCGAGGTGCTGGCCGTGACGCCGGCGCGGCTCATGGTCGTGCTCATCACGGACTCGGGACGCGTCGACCAGCGGCTCGTGGACCTCGGTGACGTGATGGTCGACGACGACGTCGCGCGGTTGCGGACGCTGCTCAACGGCGCGCTCGTCGGCCAACGGCTCGCCGAGGCGTCGGCTACGGTGGCGGAGCTGCCCGACGGCGTGCCGAGTGAGCTGCGCGACGCGGTCACCCGCGTGGCGACGGTGCTCATCGAGACGCTCGTCGAGCACCCCGAGGAGCGGCTGGTCCTGGGCGGCACCGCGAACCTGACCCGCAACGTCACCGACTTCCCCGGTTCCTTGCGACAGGTGCTGGAGGCGCTGGAGGAGCAGGTCATCGTGCTGAAGCTGCTCGCCGCGGCGCGGGATCCTGGCACCATCACGGTGCGGATCGGGGAGGAGAACGAGGCGGAGGAGATGCGCAGCACCTCCGTCGTCTCGATGGCCTACGCCTCGCACGGCACGGTGCTCGGTGGGCTGGGCGTCGTGGGCCCGACACGCATGGACTACCCGGGGTCGATCGCCGCCGTCAGCGCGGTCGCCCGGTACGTGGGGGAGATCCTGGCCGGGCGCTGACCCGGCCGACACGAGACAACCGCGGCGCGCGCCGCTGCGGTGGGCGAGGACACAGGTGGCCAGGGACTACTACGGGATGCTGGGTGTGGCGAAGGACGCCGGCCCGGAGGAGCTCAAGCGCGCGTACCGCAAGCTGGCACGGGAGCTGCACCCCGACGTCAACCCGGACGAGGGCGCACGGCAGCGCTTCCAGGAGGTCACCGCGGCCTACGAGGTGCTGACCGACCCGCAGAAGCGCCAGATCGTGGACCTGGGTGGCGACCCGCTCGAGCAGGGTGGCGGGGGCGGCCGTGGGGGGATGGGCGATCCGTTCGGCGCGGCGGGCTTCGGGCTCGGCGACATCATGGACGCCTTCTTCGGCGCGGGTGGTGGCCCGGGTGGCCGGGGTCCGCGCAGCCGCGTGCAGACCGGCGCCGACGCCCTCATCCGGGTGCAGCTCACCCTCGACGAGTGCGCGACGGGCGTGTCGAGGCAGCTCACCGTTGACACCGCCGTGCTGTGCGCAGCGTGCAAGGGGTCGGGTTGCGAGCCCGGCACGCACCCGGAGCGCTGCGACACCTGCGGCGGTGCGGGCGAGGTGCAGAACGTGCAGCGCTCGTTCCTCGGCCAGGTCGTCACGTCGCGGCCCTGCCCGGTGTGCCGCGGGATCGGCGAGGTCATCCCCGAGCCGTGCCGGCAGTGCGGCGGCGACGGCCGGGTCCGCGCGCGGCGCACCGTCACGGCCAAGGTGCCTGCGGGGGTGGCCGACGGGATGCGCGTGCGGCTCGCGGGCCAGGGCGAGGTGGGCCCGGGCGGTGGCCCCGCGGGTGACCTCTACGTCGAGGTGGACGAGCTCGCACACGACACGTTCAGTCGCGACGGCGCTGACCTGCACTGCACCGTTCGGGTGCCGATGACCGCTGCCGCGCTGGGCACCACGTTGCCGCTGGTGACCCTGCAGGGCACGGAGGAGATCAAGGTGGAGCCGGGCACCCAGTGTGCGACGGTGCTGACGCTGCGCGGGCGGGGCCTGCCGCGGCTGCGGACGTCGGGCCGCACCGACGGGCACGGCGACCTGTTCGTGCATCTCGACGTCGTGACGCCGACGCGGCTCGACTCCCGGCAGATCGAGCTGCTACGGGAGCTGGCCGGCCTGCGCGGCGAGGAGCAGGCCGCGCTCGCCGCGAACGGCCGGGCGGGTGGGCTGTTCTCCCGGCTGCGGGACTCCTTCGGTGGCCGTTAGGCCTGCGGATTGTCCACCCTGCCGCTGTTTCTCACCGACGCGCTGGCCGCCCAGGGCGCGACGGTCATGCTCGACGGCCCGGAGGGGCGCCACGCCGCGGCCGTGCGGCGCATGCGGCCCGGCGAGCAGCTCCTGCTCGGGAACGGCCGCGGCGACCTCGCCCGGTGCGAGATCCTCGGCGCCGGGCACGACGGGCTCGAGCTGCGGGTGCTGCGGCGCTGGCATGTCCCGCCGCCCGCACTGCACGTCACCGTGGCCCAGGCGCTCGTCAAGGGGGATCGCGGTGAGCTCGCCGTCGAGCTGGCGACCGAGGCGGGTGCCGACGCCGTGCTGCCGTGGCGCGCCGAGCGCTGTGTCGCGCAATGGGACGACGGACCGCGCGGCGCGAAGGCCCTCGCGCGCTGGCGGGAGACCGCGCGCCACGCTGCGAAGCAGTCCCGACGGCCCGCGGTGCCCCCGGTCGCGGATCCGGTGAGTACCGCGGAGCTGGCCGCCCGGTGCGGGGCGGTGGTCGCGCTCGTGCTCCACGAGGCGGCGACCGCGCCGCTTCCGGCGGTGCCGCTGCCCGCGGCGGGTGAGGTGCTGGTCGTGGTCGGTCCGGAGGGCGGGATCACCGACCGTGAGCTTGGCGTGCTGCAGGCTGCGGGGGCTCACCCGGTGCGGCTCGGACCGGAGGTGCTGCGTGCCTCCACCGCGGCGGCCATGGCACTGAGCGCACTCGGAGTGATCACCGACCGCTGGTTAATCGACTTATCGGGTGAAATCTCGCGCACTCAACCGCACAAGGTATACTCTGAGTAAGCGACGGGAGGGACACGGTGTGTCCTCCCGCAGCAGCTCCGCCGGACACCTCCCCCCCTCGGTCCGGCGGCGCCGCGTCGCGGCGGGCCTCCCCCCAGGCTCCGCCGCGGCGCGGCAACCTGTCCGTTGCCGATCCGTCCGGCCAATCCTTGCGAAGCTCCCTTGTGATGACTCGTCGTGGGCTTCTCGGCCGCCTCTCGGGGCTCGGCGCCGTCGCCGCCGCGGCCGCGTGCGGGAGTCCCGGAGGGTCGACGCCGGTCCCGGCTCCCGGCGTGCCCCCCGCCGTGCGCGTCTCCTACGGC
>JALYQB010000054.1 GCA_030856045.1 Actinomycetota bacterium | reverse complement strand
AGCTCAGCGGGTCCCCGTAACTGGTCTCCGTTCCCGCCTTCCCCTGGGTGAGGCGGACGGTCCGGCCGTCGGCGACGTCGACGGCGGGCAGCAGCACGAGACTCACCCGCGTCACCCTACGGTCACTGCAGCAGTACCCACCCCGCCCACGACGGCGCGGCGACCAGCGCCAGCGCGGAGTACCCGAGCGACGCGACCAGCGCCACCGCGGTCACCCCTGCGACCACCCGCACCCACGGCGCGCGGCCCGAGGGCATCCCGTACCGGCCCATCAGCAGAGCGTCCCGATCCAGTTCCGCAGCAGCTGCGCCCCCGCGTCACCGGACTTCTCCGGGTGGAACTGCGTGGCGGACAGCGCCCCGTTCTCCACGGCCGCGACGAACGGGCCGCCGTGCTCGCACCAGGTGACCATCGGGGGCACCAACGCGCCGGCGGCCTCGAAGTCCCAGCGCTGCACGGCGTAGGAGTGCACGAAGTAGAAGCGGGTGTCGCCGTCGAGCCCGGCGAACAGGGTAGAGCCGGCCGGCGCCGCGACGGTGTTCCACCCCATGTGCGGCAGGACCTCGGCGTGCAGCCGCTCCACCGTGCCGGGCCACTCGTCGCACCCCGCCACCTCGGCGCCGTGCTCCACACCGCGGCTGAACAGCACCTGCATACCGACGCAGATGCCGAGCACCGGGCGCCCGGCTGCGAGCCGCTGGCCGATGATCCGGTCGCCGCGCACCGCACGCAGGCCCTGCATGCACGACGCGAACGCACCCACGCCGGGCACCACCAGGCCGTCCGCGGCGAGCGCGGCGGTGGGGTCGGCGGTCACCTCGACGTCGGTACCGGCACGGCGCACCGCGCGCTCGGCCGAGCGCAGGTTGCCCGACCCGTAGTCCAGGACCACGATCTTTCTCACCCGGGCAGCTTCGCACCGGACCCGGTGCCCGGCACAACGGGGTTGCGCAGCTCACGTTCCCAACGAGTGACCTCTCCTATGGTAGAGGTCCACAGGGGATAGTCTTCGAACGTGCCCGCCCTGCCCGAGTGGCTCACCATCGGTGAGGTCGCCGCGCGCAGCGGCGTGCCGCACACCGCGCTGCGCTTCTACGAGCAGCGGGGGCTGCTGGCCGCCCAGCGGTCGAGCGGCAACCAGCGACGCTACCCGCGCGCGGTGCTGCGCCGCCTCGCGTTCATCCGCGCCGCGCAGCGTGTCGGGCTGTCGCTCGACCAGATCACCGCCGCGCTGGCCACCCTGCCCGAGGACCGCAGCCCCACCCGGCGGGACTGGACGCGGCTGTCACGCACGTGGCGAAGCGAGCTGGACGTGCGGATCGACGCTCTGCTGCGGCTGCGCGACAACCTGGACGGGTGCATCGGGTGCGGGTGCCTGTCGCTGCAGCGCTGTGCCCTATTCAACCCGGGCGACGCACAGGCCGCCGACGGCCCCGGCTCACCGAAGCTGCGCCCCGCTGCCGAGGGCGGTACCTAGCCCAGCCCCGGTTTCCATGCGGCAGCGGTGGCAACGCAGCGGGTGATCCGGGGGAACGTCGAAGGCCAGGGGTGTCAGCCCGCTCGGAGGTACCGGCCGATGGCCCGACGAATGACCTCCGAGACGCTGATGTGCTCCTGGGCAGCACGAAGCAGCAGATCACGCTTGAGTTCCGGGTCGAGACGCACCGATTCGACCGAGGACGCCGCCGACCCCATCGGTGGGCGACCACCGCGGCGGCGACGCTGGATGTCCTCCACGTCATAGCCCCGCTCGGCCTCATCGGCCATCACCTCGACCGCGGCGTCGGTGATCGGGGTGCCGTCCTGCTTGTGTCCGTGCGTCCTGGACATTGTCACCGCCCCCTTCGGCAGCAGCTTCTCGTACTTCGCTCTCATCAGCATCGCGTGCATCACCGCCGGACCTGGGGGCCGATCCGGCACTACCAACTCCAGGAGCTTCCCTGCTCGATCGGCGCCAAGAACCAGGTAACGAGTAGGGTCCTCAGCGACCTCCTCCACGACCAGCGCGTTGCGCAGGACGTGGTGAATATCCTCTGGGTCGACGCCGTGGCGCAGCGCCGACCGAAGGACCTCCGCAAGGGGAATCGTACTACAGAACCTCCCCCGGCGGGGGTATCAGCGTCCTGACATGCGCTCCTCGTGTGCTGGGCTTGGGTATGGATCATCAGCAGATGCAGATGGTGTTCGCCGTAGATCTGCAGCCGAATGAGCGGCCCAGGACAGACGTGGTCTGCTCATCTGACGGTGTCAGCACGACCCGTGACCGAACATGAGGATCTCTGCGTTTGTTGATGCTGACCTGCGAGCCAGCAGCCCGAGACAGCCTATGAGCTGCCGGAAGACGAGGTCGAGGGTTGTCCGCCAGGAGAAGTGATCATGACCGATGGTCACCGTCGGGCGATGCGGCAGGTCGGCGAGGAGACATGGGCGCAGGAGACGATCAGCCTGCCCGCGGACAAGCTGATCGGCTGGCAGCAGGTTGGCGGCGACCCCCACGCCTGGCACACCCTCGACGCGATCAGCATCAAGCGGTTCATCCTGCGGCGACACACCGACGCCTGGAAACTGGTCGAAGTCACCGCCGAGATCAGTGGCCGTCACGGACTTGACCCCGACGCTGCCCGCGATTGGGCCACCCGTGCCGCACGCACCCAGGCCGACACGCGCATCGTCAGCTGGGTGCCCGGACCCACCACGGCAGACGGATACACCACGCTGCACGGCTCGGGCACACCCCGATAACCGCCGTGTATCGGAGACCAGGCTGGGAGGATTCACCGATCGGCCCTCGCGGAGTGAAGTAGGCCGCCGGCGGGTGCCGAACTCATGTCACCGGACCTCCGACATCACAGCACGCCCTTGGTGGAGGGCACCCCGCCCGCCCTGGGGTCCGGCTCGACGGCGGCGCGCAACGCCCGCGCAAGCGCCTTGTACTGCGCCTCGGTGACGTGGTGCGGGTCGCGGCCGTGCTCGACGCGCAGATGCAGCGCCAGCTGCGCCTGGAACGCGAGCGTCTCGAACACGTGGCGGTTGAGCACGGTCGGGTAGTTGCCGCCGACGACGAACGACGCGAGCGCCCCGGGCTCCCCGGTGTGCACGCAGTACGGCCGACCGGAGACGTCCACCACGGCGTGGACGAGCGCCTCGTCCATCGGCACCCAGGCGTCCCCGAACCGGCGGATACCGGACTTGTCGCCGAGCGCCTGGTGCAGCGCCTGGCCCAGCACGATCGCGACGTCCTCCACGGTGTGGTGCGCGTCGACGTCCACGTCCCCGGTCGCCCGGACCACCAGGTCGAACGATGCGTGGCGACCCAAGGAGATCAGCATGTGATCGAAGAACGCGACGCCGGTGGCGACCTCGGTGCGGCCGGTGCCGTCGAGGTCGACCTCGACCAGCACCGAGGACTCCGTCGTCACCCGCTCGACCCGCCCGCTGCGGCGCTGTGTTGATTCGCTCGCAAGCTCGGTCGATGATTCGCTCGCAAGCTCGCTCATTCGGCCCCGCCCTGCTTCCGGACGGCCGCGCTCGCAACCAGGAACGCGTCGTTCTCCCCGGGCGTGCCGACGGTCACCCGCAGGTGCCCCTCGATCCCCACGTCGCGGACGAGCACGCCGTGATCGAGGTAGCGCTGCCACGTCGCGGGAGCGTCGGCGAACCCGCCGAACAGGATGAAGTTGGCGTCGCTGGGCACCACCGCGAAGCCCTGCTCCACCAGCGCCGCCGACACCCGCTCCCGCTCCGCGACGAGCAGCGCCACCGAGTCCAGCGTGGCCGCCGCGTGGCGCAGCGCGACCCGCGCCGCGGCCTGCGTGAGCGTCGAGAGGTGGTAGGGCAGCCGGACGAGCAGCAGCGCATCGACCACCGCCGGTGCTGCGGCGAGGTAGCCGAGCCGGCCCCCCGCGAAGGCGAACGCCTTGCTCATGGTGCGGCTCACCACGAGCCTGCGGGGGAACTCCGCGAGCAGTTCCACGGCGCTCGGCGCGGCGGAGAACTCGCCGTAGGCTTCGTCCACCACGACGATCCCCGGCGCGGCAGACAGGACCGTCCGCAGGTCGTCGGACGGCACGGCCGCGCCGGTGGGGTTGTTGGGGCTCGTCACGAACAGCACGTCCGGCCGGTGCTCGCGGACGGCGGCGACGGCGGCGCGCGCGTCGAGGGAGAAGTCGGCACGACGCGGCGCGGGGATCCACCGGGTCCGGGTGCCCGCCGAGATGATCGGGTGCATCGAGTACGACGGGACGAAGCCGAGCGCAGTCCGCCCCGGCCCGCCGAACGCCTGCAGCAGCTGCTGGAGGATCTCGTTCGACCCGTTGGCCGCCCACAGGTTCGCGGCGGTCAGCGCCACGCCCGTGCGGCCAGAGAGATAGCCGGCGAGGTCGGTGCGCAGCGCGATGACGTCCCGGTCGGGGTAGCGGTGCAGGCCGGCTGCGGCGCGCCCGACCTCCGCCGTCACCTCTGCGACGAGCGCGGGCGGCGGCGGGTACGGGTTCTCGTTGGTGTTGAGGCGCACGGGGACGTCGAGCTGCGGCGCGCCGTACGGGCTGCACCCGCGCAGCTCGTCGCGCAGCGGAAGCTCGTCCAGCGTCACCGCGGCGCCGAGGGGCGTCACGAACGGTCCCGGAACCGCGCCCTGACGGCCTGGCCGTGCGCGGGCAGGTTCTCCGCGTCGGCCAGCGCGACGACGTGGTCGGCCACCTTCACCAGCGCGTCCTCGTCGTACTCGATGAGGTGCATCCCACGCAGGAACGTCTGCACCGACAGCCCCGACGAGTGCCGGGCGCAGCCGCCGGTGGGCAGCACGTGGTTCGAGCCCGCGCAGTAGTCGCCGAGCGACACCGGGGCGTACGGGCCCACGAAGATCGCCCCGGCGTTGCGCACCCGGCGCGCGACCGCGGCGGCGTCGGCGGTCTGCACCTCCAGGTGCTCGGCCGCGTAGGCGTCGACGACCGCGACGCCGGCGGCTATGTCGGACACCAGCACGCACCCGGACTGCGGCCCGGCGAGTGCGGTGGCGATCCGCTCCGCGTGCCGGGTCACGGGTACCTGGCGCGCCAGCTCGGCGTCGACCGCGTCGGCCAGCGCCTCGGAGTCGGTGACCAGCACGGAGGCGGCGAGCGTGTCGTGCTCGGCCTGCGAGACGAGGTCCGCGGCGATGTGCACCGGGTCGGCGCCCGCGTCCGCGAGGATGACGATCTCGGTGGGCCCGGCCTCGGCGTCGATCCCGACGACCCCGCGCAGCGCGCGCTTCGCCGCGACGACGTAGACGTTGCCCGGCCCGGTGACCATGTCGACCGGGTCGAGTCGGGTGCCGTCGGTGTCGGTACCGCCGAACGCTAGCAACGCCACGGCCTGCGCGCCGCCGACGCCCCACACCTCCTCGACGCCGAGGAGCGCCGCCGCGGCGAGCACCACGGGGTGCGGCAACCCGCCGAAGTCGGCCTGCGGCGGGGAGCACACGACGAGTGACCCGACACCAGCGAGCTGGGCGGGCACGACGTTCATCACGACGCTCGACGGGTACACCGCCAGCCCACCGGGGGCGTAGAGCCCGACCCGACCGACCGGCACCCACCGCTGCGTGACGGTGCCGCCGGGCACCACCCGCGTGGCGGTCTCGCTGCGCCGTTGGTCCGCGTGCACCCGCTGGGCCCGAGCGATGGACTCCTCCAGCGCGGCACGCACGGCGGGATCGAGCTCCGAGAGCGCCCGGCGCAGCTGCTCCACCCCGACCCGGATGCGGGACGGGTGGACGCCGTCGAAGCCCTCGGTGAGCTCCAGGACCGCGTCGACACCACGCTCGCGCACCGCGTCGAGCACCGGCGCCACCTGGTGCGCCACGGCGTCGACGTCGACCTCGGCGCGCGGCAGCATCCCGCGCAAGGTTGCGGGCGAGGGCAGGCGGTCACGCAGGTCGGTGCGGGCGAGCATCGGGGCCTTCCCGGTCAGGCGGAGCAGTGCCCCCAGGGTAGTGCGCCGATCGCGGACGCCTTGTGCCCCGGCCGCGGCGGCGGCGACGATGGGGTAGCAGACCGACGAGGGGAGCCGCTGTCGCACGCCGCCGCACCATCATGCTCGCGCTGCTGGCCGTGGCCGCACTGACTCTGCCAGCGGTGACCGCCGCAGCCGCGCCGCCACCTCCCGACCCGCCGCTGCCCTACCAGGTGGTGGGTGCCGACACTCCGCAGCAGCGAACCTCGGTGTCGCGCAGCGGCGTCGACGTCCTCGGGCGCGGCCTGGCCGGCCTGGAGGTGCGGGCGAGCCGCGCCGAGGTCGAGAACCTGCGCGGCACCGGCTTCGGACTGCTGCCGATCCTCCCGCAGCTACCGACACCACGCGTGCCCGGCACCCGGCCGGGACAGTTCCCGCCCGGCTTCGCCGAGTACCACACCTACGACGAGCTGACCGCCGAGCTGACCGATCTCGAGGCCGCGAACCCCGGCACCGTCGCCGTCGCCGACTACGGCACGTCCTACGAGGGCCGCCCGCTGCCACTGGTGAAGGTCAGCGACGCCGTGGGAACCGACGAGGACGAGCCGGAGGTGCTGTTCAGCTGCGCGCAGCACGCACGGGAACACCTCACCGTCGAGATGTGTCTGCACATCGTCGAACGGCTCGCGGCGACCCCCGCCCTGGTCGCCGACCGCGAGGTGTGGGTGATGCCGATGGTGAACCCGGACGGGACGGAGTTCGACATCGCCACCGGCGGGTTCGCGCTGTGGCGCAAGAACCGCCAGCCCACCCCGAACAGCCTGGCCATCGGCACCGACACGAACCGCAACTGGGACACGCTGTGGGGCTGCTGCGGCGGGTCGAGCGCGGATCCGGACGACGCGGACTTCCGTGGCCCCGGGCCGTTCTCCGCCGTGGAGACGGCGCAGCTGCGCGACTGGGTCGACAGCCGGGTGATCGACGGCCGTCAGCAGATCACCGCGCACATCGACTGGCACACGTTCTCGGAGCTGGTGCTCTGGCCCTACGGCTACACCACCGATGACACGGTGCCGGGTCTCGACGCCGACGCCGCCGCGACGTTCCGGGCGCTCGGTGAGGCGATGGCCGCGACCAACGGGTACACCCCGCAACAGGTGAGCGACCTGTACGTCACCGACGGCTCGATCGACGACTGGATGTGGGCCGAGCACGGCATCTGGTCGTACACGTTCGAGATGTACCCGCGCAGCCAGCTGCAGGGCGGCTTCTACCCCACCGACGACGTCATCGGCCGGGAGGTCACCCGCAACGACGCCGCGGTGGATCTCATGCTGACGGTGGCCGACTGCGTGCCGCAGGTTGCAGGCTTCGCCTGCTCGTGAGTGGCGTTACGAGTCCCGGCTCGCATCGCCACTCACAGGTCGAGGCCGAGGTCCAGGGCGCGGGTGGAGTGGGTGACCGCGCCCACGGCGAGGTAGTGCACGCCGGTCTCGGCGTAGGCGCGCGCGACGTCTAGGGTGAGCCCGCCGGACGCTTCCAGCTCGGTGCCGGTGCCGCGGGCGCGATCGACGGCCGCGGCGCACTGCGCGGGGCTCATGTTGTCCAGCAGCACCAGCGACACCCCCGCGCCGAGGGCCTCGTCGAGCTCGTCGAGGGTGCCCACCTCCACCTCGCAGGGCAGGTCAGGCGCGTGCGCGCGGACCGCGGCGATCGCGGCCTTCACCGAGCCCGCTGCCGCCACGTGGTTGTCCTTCACAAGCACCGCGTCCCCGAGCCCCATCCGGTGGTTCACCCCGCCGCCGCAGCGCACCGCGTACTTCTGCAGCGACCGCAGGCCCGGCAACGTCTTGCGGGTGTCCCGGATCCGGCAGCCGGTGCCCGCCACGGCGTCCACCCACGCGGCGGTGGCCGTGGCGACACCCGAGAGGTGACACAGCAGGTTCAGCGCGGTCCGCTCCGCGGTGAGCAACCCCGCGGTCGGCGCGCTCACCCGCAGCGCGACGTCCCCCGCCGCGAGCCGGTCCCCGTCACTGCGCCACCCGGTGACCTCGTAGCCGCCCTCGCCGAGCACGGCGTCGAGCACGGCGAGCGCCGCGGGGACCCCGGCGAGGGTGCCCGCGGTGCGGGTGGCGAACAC
>JALYQB010000038.1 GCA_030856045.1 Actinomycetota bacterium | reverse complement strand
ATCCTGCCCATGACGCTGCTCCTTGAGATGCGGTCAACCAGTCAGCAACTCAGACCGTCTGAGTCATCGGAACTCATCGGTGTGGTCTCGAGGCCAGTGCCGCCCCGTCCCGCTTGGCGAACCCCCACTCTCGCCGGCCGGTTCTGTCAGGCCGAGCGCGCCGCCCCAGCAACCCAGCAACCGGAATGCCCGCCGAGCGCCGCCGTCGAGTCCGTCGTAGCTCAGCTGCAGGCCTGCGCGCACCTCGAGGTCGCCGAGCTGTAGCTCGTCGAGCCACCGACGTTCGTCGGCGAGGCCGCGGTCAGCCGGGGCAACCGTCCAGTGTGGACGAGCACCTCGGCCGGGTCCAGCGGATGTGCCTGGGCACCACGCAGGTTCACGTACAGCTGCCCGTCGGGGAGCTCCTCCGCGAGCTGATGTGCCGCATGCACCGCAAGGGTGGTCTTGCCCACTCCGGCTTTGTCCGCGATCGCCGCCTGCTGGAGCCGTCGCAGGTCCGAGCCCGGTTCCAGGCCCAGCTCGCCTCGTGCAGCTGCTCGCAGGCGACGAGGCGGCGCTCGGAGAGCTGTTCGACCTCGCCGCGCAGCATCGGTACATCGGCGAACCCGTCGTAGGGTTCACCGCGCCACAGCTGCAGTGCCTTGCGGAGCAACTCCACAGCTCGAGCCGGTGTCCCTGAGCCGGCGGCGGTGATGCCCTCGGCCAGTAGCGTCTCGAAGCGGTCGGCGTCCAGCTCGCCGGGGTGCACCCGCACCGCGTAGCCGGAGTGCTCGAATCGGATACGGCCGGAGTCGCCCAGCGCCCGCCGTAGCCGGTGGACGTGGAGCTGCAGCTTCTTGGCGCTGCTCGGCTCCGCGCGCCCACCCCAGAGCGCGTCGACGAGGGTGTCGACCGGCACCGGCCGGATCGCCCTGGCGAGCATGACGCCCAGCAGGTCCGCGGCATCGACGCGGTCAGCGGCAGCGGGGCCTTTCCTTCGCGCACCCGTAGCGTGCCGAGAACCTCGAACTCCATACCGCCACTCCCGCCCCCCGTTGGCTGCACCACAATCCACGACGGCGGCGAGGGCACACGCACCGCTCGAACCCGTCCCGGGTTCGAGTACCGCGGGTTGCACGGCGGGTGGTCGGCGCCGAGGTCGCGACCCGGATGCGGCAGGCTCGGCCGCAGCCGTAGGAGGTGCACCGTGTGGGATCCCGACGCTTACCTGGTGTTCGACGACCACCGCGCCCGGCCGTTCCACGACCTCGTCGCGCGGGTCGGCGCCACGGAGCCCCGGCGGGTCGTCGACCTCGGCTGCGGGCCTGGCACGCTCACCGCGACGCTCGGCCGTCGTTGGCCGCGCGCGCGGGTCGAGGCGCTCGACAGCTCGCCCGAGATGGTCGCCGCGGCGCGGGAGCACGGGGTCGGCGCGGCGCTCGCCGACGTCGGGGACTGGTCGCCGCAGCCGGACACCGACGTGGTGGTGTGCAACGCGGTGCTCCAGTGGGTGCCGGGGCACGAGGCGCTGCTGCAGCACTGGCTCGGGGCGCTGCCCGCGGGAGCGTGGCTCGCGTTCCAGGTGCCCAGCAACCTGGCGGCACCGTCGCACGCCGAGGTGCGCGCGCTCGCCGCGGAGCCGCCCTGGGCGGACCTCGTCGACCTCCTTGAACCGGACGCCGTGCTCGAGCCGCGGGAGTATGCCGCGCTGCTCACCGCGGCGGGCGCGGGCGCGGACGTGTGGGAGACGACCTACCTGCACCGCACGACCGGGACTGACCCGGTGCTGGAGTGGATCACCGGCACCGCGCTGCGGCCGGTGCGGGCCGTGCTGTCGGAGCGGAACTGGGCGGCGTTCCGCGCGGAGCTCGCGCCACGGCTGCGGGCGGCGTACCCGGCCGACGAGGACGGTGTGACGTGGTTCCCGTTCCGACGGATCTTCGCCGTGGCGCGGCTGCCGTGATCACCGCCCGTCCATCACCTCGGTGGCCTTGGCCCGCGCCTTGACCGCCGCACTCTGCACCGCGGGATGGCCTGCCACGCGCTGGTAGGTCTGCATGAGCTGGTCGTAGCGCTCGCGGCCCGCCTGCGCTCCGAGCACGTACCCGATCGCGATCCCTGCCAGGAACCAGAACATAGTCGTCCTCCTCGTGTCGTCACGGTTGACCACCCGATCTTGCCTCAGTCGGGGTGGCGGGGGCAGGGGGAGGGGCCCCTGAGCATGGGATATGGTACCTACCGGCCTGGTCCACGCGCCCCGGGTCGGCGCTTTCCCCCGTAGCTCAATTGGCAGAGCATGCGACTGTTAATCGCAGGGTTACTGGTTCGAGTCCAGTCGGGGGAGCCTCCGTACCAGTTCTCCCCTGCCGTGGGTTCCTCCGTCGCCGCCGGACGCGTCCCGAGTTTCAGTTCGCTGGGTAGAGCGCGCGGATCGTCGCGGTCACCCGTCGCACCGCCTCGTCGTATGAGGTGCCCTCCGGGTGAAGGCTCAGCACGACCACGATCGTCTCGTCGCGGTCCCCGATCGTGCCTGTGGTATGCATCGCTTCCCGGTCGAGGTCGATGTCCGGCTCGCTGCCGGTGTCGGACGGCGACCGTGACGAGTCCTCGCTGCTCTGGTCATCGTCGGTGGGTTCGACCACGCTGGCCGGCGTCGGTGTGCATTGCTCACCGGGCGGCACCTCTCCAAAGCCCGACCAGCCCTGCTTGACCGCCCACGGCTCGGGCGCCACCCACGGTATGCCGAAGTACTGGTTACGGCCGTCGACGGCGCACCGGGTCACCTCTCGGAGGTGACCCAGGATGAACCAGCGGGTATCGGGGCTCGCCTCATCGAGCACGTACTCGTAGGTCCGGGCGACATCCGCCGCGCTGGTCGCGGTGTAGCCCCAGATCCGGCGGTCCGCAGGCGGCTCGGTGTCCTCGAGCCCAAGCAGGCCGACCATTCGCTCGACGATCGTCTCCTGCCCCTTCTGCACCCACAGCACACTGGCCGCCTCGTCGTCGCTGACTCGCAGCATCGACCCGAGCAGCTCACGGTCCTCCTCGGGGATCTCGGCGGCAGGCCCGCGCTGGTGGAAGTAGTCCAGCGCGATGAGGAGTTTCACCAGCGAGGCGGAGCGGAACTGGTCGTGTTCGTTCTCCTCGGCCTCGGTCTCCCCCGTCTCCCGGTTGACGACCACCACGCCGAACGTGGTGTCGTCCCTTCCGAACTGTGTCGTACCAGCGAGTACGGCGGTGGCCACCGCAAGCACCGCGGCGGCGGCCAGGCTCGACGTCAACACTCTGCGCCGCCCGGTCATGGTTTCTCCGAACCGTCAGATGAACCCGACGTGGGCACGCACCGTACCCGGACGCTGCAGTGAGTGCGGGATCACCGGCAGCCACACCGCGGCCGTCACTGCCAGTTGCTTCGGTATCGTAACGTCGGGGTGTGGCGGATCGCCCTGGCACTGGAGCTGGACGAGCCCAGCCCCGACTCGTCGACCGCGTTATCGTCGGCCCCGGCCATACCCCGGGTCAACGGCCACGAGCACGGCCAGCCGGATCGCGCGCGCCCCAGTCCGGCTCGCCGAGGGGAGCCGGATCGTCATCGGGCGCTGCTCGTGCCGGGGCACCTGCAGCGAGCGCGGCGCCGGGTAGACACCGGTGGGGGCGTCCGGGTGCTGCGGGTGCACCAGGTTGAGCAATGCCCGCAGGGTGCACTCGGCGGGACCCTCGTAGGCCCACACCACGACCTCGGGCGCGAACACGTCCACCGGTCCCCGTTTCGGGATCCTCGCCGCGGTGACCCGATCGATGCCCCGGACGGTGACGAGGTCGACGTAGTGGTCCCACTCGTAGGACGCGGCCAGCACGGTCGGCGCGGCCCGGCCACCGCAGCAGTACACGACGAACCCGTCCGCGACGACGTCGAGCAGCAGCCGCTCCACCGCAGGCGGAAAGTCAACCCGGCTGCCGGTGCTTACCGACGTCATGGGCTCGGCACCTGGTAGCGGACCACCTCGCGCTGGGCCGTCGGTTGGTCGAGCGGCGCGGCGGACGCTGCGGTGCGCCAGCCGGACGGCGGTGACCCGGTGCGGTCGGGGTCGGTGAGCAGACCGCAGGTGTGGATCGCGTCACGTGTGGCGCCCCGCAGCCGTCCGACCTCCAGCGCGGTCAGGTGCAGCGGTCCCTGGGTCGTGGTGGTGAGCGTGATCCCGGACGGCGAGAGCTGGATCAGCAACCGCGCCCGACGGCCGTGGCGGTCTCGGCACGGCACCGTCCACAGGTCCGGATCGCGCTGCCAGCCCAGCCGCGCCAGCAGCCGGATCAGTGGCACCTGAAGTCGACATTCAGCAATGCCAGCGGTGACTACCGCGGTCAGCTCCTGCCGCAGCTGGCTGATCACCTGCGCCAGCTCCACCCGCTCCGTCATGAGCCCTCCCGGACAGCGGTCCCATCGATCTCCACGGCGCACCGACGCCACGCCCCCATCATTGTCGATCTCCAGGCTGGGTGAGGTGGGTACTGGGCATCCGACGAGGGCGCCCTGACGACGCGCGACCGGGCCGTCCACCGCCTACCGTGCGGGCATGGCCGAGTCAGGCGAGTTCCACCGTGAGGGCACCCGGTTCACTGAACAGATCACCGCCGACGGATCCAGCGGCTGGCCCGTCGAGCCGGGGCGCTACCGGCTCGTCGCCGCGCGGGCGTGTCCGTGGGCGAACCGGTCGCTGATCGTGCGCCGCCTGCTCGGGCTGGAGAACGCGCTGTCGGTGGGGGTCGCGGGTCCGGTGCACGACGAGCGGAGCTGGCGGTTCCACCTCGACCCCGGCGACCGCGACCCCGTGCTGGGGATCGAGTACCTGGGCGAGGCGTACCGCACGGCCGCTCCTGACTACGACGGCGGCGTCACCGTGCCCGCGATCGTCGACGTGCCGAGCGGCGCCGTCGTCACCAACGACTACCCGCAGATCACGCTCGACCTGTCCGCGCAGTGGCGGGAGCACCACCGCGAGGGCGCGCCCGACCTGTACCCCGCGGCGCTGCGCGAGGAGATCGACGAGGTCAACGAGGCGGTCTACCACGACGTGAACAACGGGGTGTACCGAGC